>JAEXVC010000226.1 GCA_023406715.1 Bacteroidota bacterium
AAACTTACCATAAACTCATCGGCTTTATCCGACGCAATTTTGGTTCCCGATGGCGACAAACTTTACTACTTAAGCCGCTTTGAAAAAGGTCACGACCTTTGGGTAACAAACCTTAAGGATAATGAAACCAAACTCCTTGTAAAAATTGATGGCTATGCAGGCAACTTATCCATCGACAAAGACCAAAAAAATCTATTCTTACTGTCAAACGGTTCTTTCATGAAGGTTGAGATTGCAAACAATAAACTAACAACCATTAAGTTTAATGCCGAGTTTAGCGTGAACTACCCAAAAGAACGCGAATATATGTTTGAGCATATGTGGCGTCAGGTCGATAAGAAGTTCTACGACCCTAACCTCCACGGAATCGATTGGAAATTCTACAAAAGCGAATATTCCAGATTCTTACCGCATATCAACAATAACTTTGATTATGCCGAAATGATGAGCGAACTCCTTGGCGAACTCAACGGTTCTCATACAGGTTGCCGATATAGGTCGAATCCCGATAATGCAGACCAAACCGCAACTCTAGGAGTTTTTTACGACTTAAACTACTCTGGCAATGGAATGAAAATAGCGGAGGTCATAGATAAATCTCCACTGATTAACTCTAAAGGCAAAGTTAAGTCTGGCGTAATTATCGAAAAGATTGATGGCGTTGATATATCCGCTAACTCAAACTACTTTGGTTTATTGAACCGCAAGGCGGGTAAACTCGTGTCTATTGAATTCTATAACCCTACTAACGGTGAACGCTGGGCAGAATCCGTTAAGCCAATTAACCGCTGGGATGAGTCAGAATTAATATACCAAAGTTGGATAAAAAAACGCAACGATGAAGTTGAGCGCCTTTCGCATGGAAAAATTGGTTACGTTCACGTTAGGGGAATGAACTCGCAAAGTTTCCGCGATGTTTATTCCGATTTGCTTGGCAAACACAGGGGAAAAGAGGCCATTATAGTTGACACTCGTTTTAACGGAGGGGGCTGGCTTCACGATGATTTGGCAACCTTACTAAATGGCAAAAAGTATGTCGATTTTACACCTCGTGGTCAGCATATTGGAACCGAACCAATTGCTAAATGGTATAAACCTTCAGTTGTGCTTGTTGGCGAGGGCAACTACTCCGACGCTCATGGATTCCCATACGTTTACAAAACATTGAAAATTGGAAAATTAGTTGGAATGCCTATCCCTGGTACAATGACAGCCGTTTGGTGGGAAACCCAGATTGACCCAACTCTTGTATTTGGGATTCCACAGATGGGTGTAAGAGATTTAAATGGAAAATACTTGGAAAATCAACTATTGAATCCAGACGTACAGGTTCCAATTAAACCAGAGGATGCAGCAGTTGGAATAGATAGCCAAATTAAAGCAGCCGTTGAAGAACTTTTAAAACAACTTCAAGCAAAATAAACATCTGTTACACACACTAAAAAGCACAGCCGACTATAAATGGTTGTGCTTTTTTTGTACCTTAAAAAAATGATAAAAAAATGCTATTTATATTGATAAAAATCATATTTTTGTTGTGAACAAACTAACTTAATTAACTGAACTATGAAAAAATTAGCGTACTTTCTAATGGCTGCTGCTATTGTTTCTATGGTTGCTTGTAAATCTGCACCAAAACAAGAAGAGGCTACTGAAGCTGAACCTGCTACAGAACAAGTTGATACTACTCAAATTGAAGACGTTGAAACTACTACTGCAGACACAACAAAAACAATAGAACAAAAGTAACAAAAAAACACCCAAATTTGGGTGTTTTTTTATTTCATATATCTCTCAACCTTAGTTCTTTTCAGGTCCAATTACAATACTTAATTCATCTAATTGTTCCTGACGAATAGTGGAGGGTGAATCAATCATAACATCGCGAGCTGCATTGTTCTTTGGAAATGCAATGTAATCCCTTATTGAATCAGAACCACCAAACAGCGAACATAACCTATCAAACCCGAATGCAATACCTCCGTGTGGGGGTGCACCATATTTAAATGCATTTAGTAAAAAACCAAATTGTTTTTCGGCTTCCTCAGGAGTAAATCCTAGCGTTTCAAACATCTTCTGCTGAAGGGATTTATCGAAAATTCGAATAGAACCTCCACCAATCTCAACACCATTAATAACCAAATCGTATGCATTTGCACGAATGGCCGCTGGGTTTGAATCAAACAATGCAATATCTTCTGGATTTGGAGATGTAAATGGATGGTGCATTGCGAAGAAACGTTTAGAGTCCTCATCCCATTCCAATAGAGGAAAGTCTACAACCCAAAGTGGCATAAATGTGTCTTTTGACCTTAATCCTAGTTTTGTTCCCATTTCCAGCCTCAACTCACAAAGTGCAGATAGAGTTTTTTTAGACCCTCCTGCAAGGATAAGAATTAAATCACCAGGTTTTGCGCACATCAACTCTGCAATCTTCATTAGATCCTCTGGTGAGTAAAACTTATCAACTGACGATTTAACAACTCCATCCTCGCCGTATCGTGCATAAACCAATCCGCTGGCTCCAATTTGAGGACGCTTCACAAAGTCGGTTAATTCATCTAGCTGCTTACGGGTATAATTTGCACAACCTGTGGCGCAAATACCTCCAACATACTCTGCATTATCAAACACTCCGAAACCTTTTCCTTTAACTATTGAGGTTAACTCAACGAAAGGCATTCCAAAACGTAAATCGGGCTTATCGGAGCCATACTTGCTCATAGCCTCCTGGTAGGACATTCGAAGGAACGGCTCTTTAAAATCGATTCCTTTTACTTTACTAAAAAGATGCTTTGTTAAACCCTCAAAAGTATTAAGTATATCGTCACGCTCCACAAACGACATCTCACAGTCAATTTGTGTAAACTCTGGTTGTCTATCGGCTCTTAAGTCCTCATCCCTGAAGCACTTTACAATCTGAAAATACCTGTCGAAACCCGCAACCATAAGCAACTGCTTAAATGTTTGAGGCGATTGAGGAAGTGCATAAAACTCGCCATGATGAATCCTTGATGGTACTACAAAATCTCGAGCTCCTTCGGGTGTCGATTTAATTAAAAATGGAGTTTCAACTTCAAGAAAATCCTTACTATCAAGGTAGCGGCGAACCTCTTGGGCCATTTGATGACGAAGTATCAACGCATTCTTAACGGGGTTTCTTCTTAAATCTAAATAGCGATATTTCATCCGGAGCTCATCACCTCCATCAGTTTCGTCTTCAATAGTAAATGGAGGTAATTCCGACACGTTTAGGATTTTTATATCCTTTGCATGCACCTCTATTTCGCCTGTACGAATTTTATTGTTTTTACTAGTGCGTTCAATCACCAATCCTTGAATTTGCACAACAAATTCTCTACCCAATCTAGCAACAGTATCTTGAACCGATTTATCGGTATTCTCATCTATAACAACTTGGGTTATGCCATACCTGTCGCGGATATCAACAAAAGTCATTCCGCCCAAATTTCTAATACGCTGTACCCATCCCGAAAGGATTACAGAATTGTTTACATTCCCAATTCTTAGCTCTCCACAATTATGAGTTCTATACATAATATTTGATAGTTTTTTTAACTTGCGAATGTATAAAGAAAAAATGAGGCTGAAATATGTTGGCATCTTTTTTGAACTCACAATTTTGAATTTTTATATTCTATGATAGAGTTACAATCACACGATTACTTTATGTCTGAAGCCTTAAAAGAGGCTAAAAAAGCATTTGAGAAAGATGAAGTGCCAATCGGCGCTATAGTTGTATGTAATGGAAAAATAATATCCCGTGCACATAACCTTACAGAAACCTTAAATGACCCTACGGCTCATGCCGAAATGCAGGCTATAACAGCCGCAACAAACTATTTAGGAGGCAAATATCTCGATCAATGTACTTTGTATGTCACCGTTGAACCCTGCGTAATGTGTGCTGGAGCTTTATACTGGTCTCATTTAGGAAGCTTGGTTTATGGTACATCTGACCCTAAAAGAGGATACGAACTATTTGGAAATAATATTTTACATCCAAAAACAATAGTGGTCAAAAATATGTTAAAAGAAGAATGTTCAATACTTGTAAAAGATTTTTTTAGAAAAAAACGCTAATATTTTTAAACCGAAACATTGTTTAGAATGATTTTAAATTTGTGTGTATAATTTTTGATTTACATCCCAATTAATATTTTTGGGAAAATTCCAAACAAAAAACCATTAAAACTGAAATACCTATGAAAAGAAAAATGTTTTTAAGCACATTAGTTGTTGGGTTAGGTTTGTTAATCCCATTTACAGGATTCGGACAAACAATGAAAGAGGCTGTTGATGCCTACAACGGTGCAGCCACAACCTATAAGCAGGATCCCAAAACTGCTCTAGATAATTTGAACAAAGCAATCCAAATTTGTGAGCAATTAGGTGAAGAGGGCACTGAAGTTAAAACGAACTCAGAAAGCCTTATACCATCTGTTTACTTCGAAATCGCAATGGTTCAGTACAAACAAAAAGATTTACAGGGAACTCTTGATAACCTTGAGAAAGCCGAAGAAACTGCTGTAAAATACAACGTAGGAACAATTAAAACCCGCGTTGAAAAAACCATCCCAAAACTTTACAATGTAATGGGAAACAACAAGTTTAAAGAGAACAAGTTTGAAGAAGCTATCGCTAACTATACCAAGGCTTTAAACTTTGTGCCCGATTTTGTTGATCCACATCTAGGAATCATGTTATCGTACGAGAAACTTAATGACGAAGCTAAAATGCTAGAATTCATTGACAAAACCATTGAGGTGGCTAAAAAAGTAAATGACATTAAAACTGCAGACGAAACTGCTATTAAAGCAAAAAATTATTTTTTAAAGAGCGCTGATGATGCTCAAAAAGTTAAGAAATACGATGATGCAATTGTAGCATTAAATAACTCTCTTAAATACGACAGTAGCGACAACGATGTTTACCGTTTACTTGCCGTTAACTACAATAGAGTTGAAAAATGGAACGATGGTATTGGTGCTGCTTTAAAGGCTATTGAATTAAAAACTGGAACAGCTGACGAAAAAGCAGAACTATACTTCCTACTGGCTACTGCTTACCAAAAAATTAACGATAACGCAAAGGCTTGTGAGGCATATAAAAATGCAGCTTTTGGTACTTTCAAGTTAAATGCTGACTATCAAATTCAACAATTGAAATGCCAATAGTTTAAACTATTTTATTTCTAACTTTGCAGGGCTGCTTATTAATGGCAGCCCTGCATTTTATGTATAAAGAAAGTAAATATCAAATAGTATTTTCTGATGTCGACGGGACCCTCCTCAACAAGGAAAGAGAATTATCTAATACTACCATAAGTAAGATAAGAACTATTAAGCAGAGCCATAATGTAACATTTGTAATGGTATCGGCCCGAATGCCCAAGGGAATGCTCCATTTATATCAACAAATAGGCTTGAATTCGCCTATAATCTGCTATAACGGGGCATTAATTCTAAGAAGCATGGAGGGAGGATTCAGCCATGAAAATATAATTCGAAGCGATTCCATTGATATTGAAGTAGCTACAAACCTATTCCTAAAAGCAAAAGAAACAAACCTACATTTTGGATTATTCTCCGAGAATGAATGGTATGTTAATTGTGCCGATGAATGGACTCTTCGCGAAGAGAATAATACCAGGGTTAAAGCAATAGTCAATCCAAACATTGAAACACTAATTGATGGATTAACACTAAAGAAGCAGCCTATCCATAAATTAATGATTATGGGTAATGCTAATGCAGTGGACGAATTCATCAACTATTCCAACCTCAATTTTAGTAAAAGGGTAACTAACTATAGGTCAAAAGATAATTATATTGAAGTGTCGCCCATAAACTCAAACAAGGCTATTGGTTGCGAATTTTTGCTTAAACATTTGGGACTTTCAAAAAATAACGCTGTTGCCTTTGGCGACAACCACAACGATATTGAAATGATTAAGACTGTTGACTTTGGAGTGGCTATGGAAAATGCTCCTGAAGTTGTAAAGCAGTCCGCCAAGCATATTGCCCCAACAAATTTAAACGATGGGGTTGCTTATACGCTCAACGAAATATTTAAATAGATGGCCAGAACTCTAGAATTACTTGCTCCCGCAAAGGACTTTCACACTGGAATTGCTGCAATTAAACACGGAGCCGATGCCGTTTATATTGCTGCTGATAGGTTTGGCGCAAGGGAAAAAGCAGGAAATTCTATTGATGACATAGAGAAGCTGGTCAATTTTGCGCATCAATACTTTGCTCGGGTTTATGTAACAGTAAATACCATAATCTACGAGGAAGAGCTTAACGATGTAAAAAAGTTAATAAATGACCTTTACCGAATAAATGTAGATGCAATAATTATTCAGGATTTTGCAATCCTCAATATGGAAATCCCTCCTATTGCAATACATGCCAGCACACAAATGCACAACAACTCTCCCGAAAAAATTCAATTTTTAGAAAATCAGGGAATAGAAAGAGTTGTTTTACCAAGAGAACTCTCTATCACAGAAATAATAAATTTCCGCACAAATACAAATGCAGAACTGGAGTGTTTTATTCACGGTGCGCTTTGCGTTTGTTACAGCGGACAATGCTATATGAGCCAGGCTATAACAGGTAGAAGTGCAAACAGAGGGGCGTGTGCACAACCATGTCGTTCCGCTTACGATTTGGTCGACTCCGATGGCAATATCCTTGTTAAGAACAAACATTTGCTTTCTTTAAAGGATTTGAACTTATCGCAACATATCCATCAACTTATTGATGCGGGAATAACCTCGTTCAAGATTGAAGGGAGAATGAAGGATGTCGCCTACGTAAAAAACACCGTGGCATTCTACAGCTCACTGATAAATAAAATTATTTCAACAAAGCCCGATTACAAAAGACTCTCTTCTGGCCGATGCGAATACTCCTTTACCCCTGACCTTGAACGCACCTTTAATAGAGGGTTCACTAAACATTTTGTTGATGGACGAATATCTGGGCAGGCATCGTACCATAGCCAGAAATCCATTGGGAAGCAACTAGGCAGAGTTCTGCAAGTGGGTATAGGTTGGTTTACTATTGACTCATCTGAGCCTATAAGCAATGGCGATGGATTATGCTTTTTCAACTCAAAAGGCGAATTAAATGGTTTTCTGGTAAACTCCACATCACAAAACAAAATATACCCAAACCAAGAGCCAGCAGACCTAAAAACTGGAATAATAGTTTACAGAAACTCCGATTTTTCGTTCGATAAGGCAATGAAAGGAGAATCATCTACCCGAAAAATATCAGTATCGATCTCTGTAAAGCAAGATAATGGTAAATTACAATTTATAGCGACTGATGAAGATATAATTCGGCACGAATTATCAATAGACGACAACTTTGAATTGGCTAAAAATCCACAAATTGCTACCAGTAATCTCATAAATCAACTGACGAAATCTGGCGAAACAATTTTCCAAGTTATAAAAATCAACCTAGATAGTGGTATTGAACCAAAACACCTTGCCATTTCAGAATTAAATGCAATAAGACGAAGTTTACTGGATGGGTTAAAACTTGAAAGACTCAGAAATTACTCTATAAACAAAAGGCTTGTCCCGACCTCAAAGTTGGAGTATCCGTTAACTAGTATTGACTTCAAAGGAAATGTAGCAAACTCTGCAAGCAAGGCGTTTCTTAAAAAATCTGGAGTTAAAAACATCGCCAATGCATTTGAACTTGATGTCAAGCAAGAGAAAATAGAATTAATGGTTACTAAATATTGCATTAAATACGAACTAGGGCTGTGCCCATCAAAACAGAATGCAAAGCCAACCAAAGCACTTTTCCTAAAGGATAATCATAACATATTTCCACTCGTATTCAATTGTAATGATTGTCAAATGATAGTTTTGAGTCCCGAATCAAAGTAAAATTACCATCAAAACCAAATATCTAACTATACAAAAAAAATATAAAGCACTGTATACGAGATACATTTATGAGGTTTAGCTATTTTTAATTTGCAAAAAACGCTCAAGTTTATTGAAATTAGGTTTGATATTCATACCTTTGCATTTGCAAAAACTATTTGCAGAATTAAGAAAGTTCATTATATTTATCAATTCAAGCACCAGTTAAATTAATAGATATGGAACCTTACAAGGTAAATGGGACAAGTCAGTATCCTACTATAGTTCTGGATAAAGATGCAGGAAAATTTGAATTTGCAGGAAACTCTCTTCCCGAGGATGCTAAAGCTTTTTACGACCCTATTATACAGTGGATTGACAATTACTCACAAGCACCAAATGCTGAAACCATTGTTAAATTTAAAATGGTTTACTATAACACTCCCAGCTCTAAACTATTATTTCAGGTTCTTAAGCGATTCGAAAAAATTGCTCAACTAGGGAATAAAGTTTCTGTAGTTTGGGCTTACAACGAGGATGATATCGACATTAAGGATGCTGGCCGAGATTTAGCCGAGCACATAAAGGTTCCCTTTAAAATGGAATCGTACAAAGAATAAAAAAAGGCCTTTAAAAGGCCTTTTTCTTTTGGAATGATTACCAATCGGTAGTATAACTGTGGTTATAAATTCGGAATGTCTTTAGCTCTCCTGTAACATTAGACCTATAATGTATATATCCTGACAGTAAAGATAATGTTTTCCCTGTAGATGATGTTTCTTTTACTTTAATTGACTGATTGATATTCAATTTCAGGTTGTGATTGCCTTTGCCTTGAAAACTTTGCCCAATACCATCAATAATAACGGGCGTTAATCCTTTCCATTCTATAACCACTTTTTCAATTGTAAACGCAGCATCGTATTTTGAACGGACTGTTAGGTCAAGAACTGCACCGTTTACATTTTCTTCGTCTTTAGATATTGTAGTAAAATGGAATGGATCGCTAACAAAAATTGATGCTTTATTTACGGCAATATCAAAATAGAAAGGCTTCTGAACATCCTCATTGCCAAATCTATACTTTACAAGAATATTATTTTCGGGATCTTCATAACAGTTATCGTAATCGTACTTAATTACAACATTATCCTTGTTGTTTACTGTTGAAGTTATTCTTGCGCATTCCGACTTAGTGGTTGGTTTTTTTACGGTAGAAATGGCCCTATCCCCTAATCTTAAATAGTACTTCAACTCGCCTAGGCTACTCTCCAACTCTACAAGTTCTATAGATTTAAGCAAGGAACGGTATCTCGTAATGCCCAAGTTACACTGGTCAACCCTACCATCCATAAAGTACTCGGTAAGTGATTTTAACTCTGCAATATTTTTCTCAATCTGCTCAACAGATTCAACGGTTTCAACTTGCGCAAGCAAATCCTCCATTTGACGGGTTAACTCGTTATCGCGCATTTTAAAATCGCTCACCAATTTCTTTAGTTCAAACTCAGGGAATGGATACTTTAGGTGATAATTTACATAAACACTCTTATCCTTGCGTTGAAGTTTCTCCCAGTAAAACTCCTCCACCTTCGACAATGAAATACCCTGTAGGAAAGGTACTTTCCCAGATTGGGTGGTGGTTGAAGATGCAAACTTCTCTAGGAATATATTTACATTATTATTATAATTTGCCTCTTCCTTTTTGATTTCTGAAGTTGATTTTACATTCTCGGCCACAGAGGACACAATGCGCTCCTTTATCATAGTAAGAGCACTCTGTTGAGCGGTTTGCTCATCGGGTCCACTACCCGAAACAATAATGTAATCTTTTTCAATTCCATTAATCCATTTGGGTTTTTTACCGCTCTTATCGAGCACCTTATCTTGCGATACAGACTGCCCAACTAAGCACGCTACAGAAACAAATAGTAATAGGAATTTTTTCATCTTTATAGAATATTAACCAGAATGGTTTGTAATAAAAACTCTTTTTGATAATAGAAATCAGCAACCCCGAGGGATTGCTGATTTAATTCTTTTCTGCTAATTATTGTCCTTTAGCAAGTTTATCCATCTCCTCGTTGAAGATTTGCTCGTACTTCATCTTGTCGTAATCAAGTTGTAACTTCTGATCCTTGCTAATTTTATCCTTAATGTTATTTAGAACCTGAGCTTTATCAACCTGAAGTGCAGTGAAAACTTGATATTTTCCATCCTTCATTTGAAGAGTTTTAGAACAAGCAACCTCAACGTTGTTTAATTGTTGATTTACAACCTCGCGAGTCATTTGCTCAAACTTTTGCTCAAACTCTGAAGCTTCGCCAATTTGACGCTCATTTACATAACGATCAGCAACCATTTTTAAAGTTGTATTGATACTTCTAGAAAGGTTAGCATTTGCATCCATTTTAGCTTTACTCTTAGCAGTACTTAGATCTTGGCTAATGCCATTACCTGTTCCACGGAAATATTTAGCATCGGAATGGAACTCATCATCGTTGCAAGGAACGTTAACTTCTTTTCCAAAAGAATCATCGGCAGCTTTTTTTGAACCACCACAACTAGCTAGCAT
>JAEXVC010000258.1 GCA_023406715.1 Bacteroidota bacterium
AGGTAAGGCACATTGTTGATAGTTCTGCTGATTGGTATTCATCGTTCGACAATATTTCACAAAAGGGAGTTGATAGTTTAGCTATTGTAATCTCAGCCCGGAAAGGGTCTATCTCCCATAGTTCTAGAATTGATTTAATTCCTCGATTAGTATCGAAAAAGTTGAAGGACAAAAATTTCGTAATAATATATCCCGCACAGTTAGAATCAACCACCGCCGACACAAGAGCCTTCCTTTCCGGAACAGGACAAGTAAGTATCGAAGAAAATTGAGAGTGCAAAAGAGTTTGAAAAAAAATTACTCAATGTGAATTATGGTTAAACCAATGGTTTGTTTATTCTTTTGGCAAATATTTTGATTAAACTTAACAAACCTTTTAACTAAACAATATGAAAAAGTTGAATCACTTTCTTTTTCCATCAATTACTCTATTAATATTTTTGAGTTCATGTGCTACACCTAACCCCGTTGTTCGATTAGTTCCAAAAGAAAACCAAACAACATGGGAACAGGGAAAACAGTTTGTGAGTTATCAAAAAAACGACTTCACTATTCATTGTGCCTACCATGGTATCGATTCAAAGTATCTTATTTTTGACGTAGAGGTTATAAATAATAGTCCAGAGGACTTCCTCCTAGCACCTGAGCAATTCGTTATGTATACTGACAGTGGGAAGTGGGATCCTATTTCAAACCAATTGGTCTATAGCACATTCCCCATTAAAGCAGCTGACCCTGAGAATGAACTCTTAAAACTCGAAATGCAAGAGTCTGTTACCATTGCAAAAATGAAGAATAATCAAACCGCTGCAGCTGTTGTTGCAATTGCAGCAATCCCGGTTATAGCCGCTGCAGCAATTTCCGATGCAAATGATTCAAAAAACGACGAGGACGATGAAGATGATGTGTCACGTACTGAAGTTGCTGCAACTACTACGGTTGTTACGCTAGATGCTATTAATGATGGACAGGCTAACCATCTGTATAATATAGGAACTATTAGCGATAACCAAAATGTTTGGCAGCAATACGCTTTGAGGAAGACAACGCTTGGGCCTGGAGAGTCGCTTCGAGGATTAATTTACTTTCTAAAGCCAAATCTCGAATTATACAAGGATTTAAGAATTGAAGCACCAATACTAAATAACAACATATATTTTAATTACAGTGTAATACTTTACTATCCTAGTATAAACCAACCTCAGTAGATTAATTTTGTTGCAGATTTAATCACTATTCAATCCTCATATTTGAAAAGGTTGCAATTTATTTAGGTTGCATACTTTTTTATTTATCTTAAACACATATAGAACACCTCTCTCTTTTAACTTCAATTTGCTAATTTTTTCATTATTAAATTTTTAATTGAACTAAATCACTGCAATTTGGTTTTTAATAAAGATAGTTTGCAAACTATTGCTTTGCTATTAGAAATGGAGTAATTTTAGTAAAACATCAATTTTATATTATGGTTATTTTCAAAAGCATAGCTCTTTTTCTTGTCTTGAACTTAGTTTCAATTGCTCACTCCTTTTGCTTAACTTATTCCTATTCTTTGAACAATGAATTGCTCAACAAAGTTGATGTTGAAATTAGGAGTGGAGTGTATGGCAAGGCAACTGGTATTGTTGTGCTCGGACAATCAGGCAAACTTCTTCACGAGCAATACTATGGTTTTACGAGCAAGAGTACTATAAATCCAATTAGTTCAGTTACAAAAAGCCTAACATCCTTACTTGTGGGGATATGCCTAGAACAAGGTTATATAAAATCGATAGATACTCCAATTTATTCATACTTTCCAGAGTATTCTAACATTTTCAAGAACGATAGCCTGAAAAAGAAAATTACTCTTCGACATCTTTTAAACCAAACAACAGGGTTGGCTTGGGAGGAGTGGAAATACCCTTACAATTATGTATCGAACAGTTTAATAGCACTACTCGAAACCAATGAGAACTGGGTTGAGACCTTTTTTAAATTACCCGTTGAATCTGAGCCCGGCTTAAGGTTTAAGTACAACAGTTTAGCATCGCAAGTTGTTGCAGAGGTGTTAAGTAGGGCATCAGGAATGTCATTCGAGGAATTAACAAAACAGTATTTGTTTAAACCATTACACATAAACAACTATTACTGGGATAATTATCCCAATAATAGTCTACCAGCTTGGGGTGGAATAGCACTAACAACCCACGATATGGCTAAGGTTGGTCTGTTGATTTTAAATGATGGAAAGTATTCAGAAAAACAAATAGTTTCAAAAAAGTGGATTGAAGAATCAGCTAAGCAGTCCGTTAACTACACCGACAGTGTTGGTTACGGTTTGCACTGGTGGGTCAGAAAACAAACGAATTGCAAACCGCTTATATATGCCGCGGGATATGGCGATCAGTATGTTTACATAGCTCCCGACAAAGGCTTGGTAATTGCAATTAACTCCCAAAATTTTTCGGATTACCGTTGGCCTAAGGGAGTGGATGATTTGGTTAATTCGATTCTTTCGTCAATTAGCGAAACAAGTATTTAACCCTTAAAATGATAAAACCATGTCAAAATTAAAAACATCCTACTTGGGACTGGATTTAAAGAACCCGCTAATTGTGGGTGCATCGTCCCTTACATCTAATTTAGACACTTTAAAAGCCATTGAGGCTGCCGGTGCAGGAGCCGTTGTGTTTAAATCGCTTTTCGAAGAACAAATCCAACTTGAAGCCTTGGAGTTAGAAAATGAACTAGAGGAGTACAACGAGCGCCATGCCGAAATGGTTAGGCTGTTTCCTACACTCAAGCATGCTGGACCAACAGAGCACTTAAGCAAACTAAAAAAAGCCAAAGAAACCCTTAACATCCCCATCATTGCCAGCTTAAATGCTATGCACCCCGATACATGGGCTGAGTATGCCCAAGAGGTTGAAAACACAGGCGTTGACGCTATTGAGTTAAACTTTTACACAACCCCTAAAGACTTTGAGGTTGAAGGGAAAACCATTATTCAATCGCAGGTTGATTTGCTTAGAAGCGTGAAGGAAAAAATAAAAATCCCTGTTAGTGTTAAGTTAAGTCCCTTTTATACCAACCCACTAGATGTAATTAGGCGGTTTGATGAAACTGAAGTACAAGGTTTTGTTATTTTCAATAGGTTGTTCCAACCCGATATTGATATTGATAAAGAGGAGTTGATTCAAACCATTATTCTTAGCGAGCATAATGATATGCGACTATCGCTAAGATTTACGGGATTACTTTATGGTAATATTGCCGCCGATATATGTGCTAATACAGGAATTACCAATGGTGAAGATGCCATTAAAATGATACTTGCCGGGGCTTCTTCATTTCAAGTTGTTAGTACATTATACACCAATGGTGTAGGACATATCACTAAAATGTTAGGCGATATTGAGACTTGGATGAATAAGAAAGGTTATAAGTCGATTGATGATTTTAAGGGCAAATTGGCCAAGAAAAATCTACACGATCCATTTGCATATCGCAGGGCTCAATACGTTGACATCCTTTTACGTTCAAATGAAATTGTTAAAACCGCAGCGTTAAAATAAACATTGGGTTTTATGTAGCGTTATTATTAAGATTCTGGGCAAGTACCAGAATCTTTTTTTATTGTAATTGAATTTGCTAGGTATTGAGTTTAACATTAAATTTACCAATAACCAATGTCAATGTGATGTCGACTAGATTGGAAATCAACAAACATCGGGTTAGGGAACTTAATAGTGGAGAATACTCTATTGGACCTGTTGTTTACTGGATGTCGCGCGACCAAAGAGTGGCCGACAATTGGGCATTAATTCATGCAATTTTAAAGTCGAATGAGATAAAAGCACCCTTGTACGTAGTTTTCACACTTGCCCAAACATTCCCTGGTGCAAACATTAGGCACTATGATTTTATGCTCCGCGGATTAAAAAAGGTTGAGGAGCGATTATTGAATTCTGGTATTAATTTTACACTTCTCAAGGGAGACCCAACAACCACTCTGACTGCATTCATCAATGAAATTTCGGCATCGTTACTGGTGTCCGATTTTGACCCTTTAACAACAAAAAGGGAGTGGAAAAAAGCTATAAATGAATCCATTCAAATTACACATCATGAGGTTGATGCGCATAATATTGTTCCTTGTTGGTATGTATCAGAAAAATTAGAGTTTGGGGCATATACTATTCGTCCCAAAACTAAAAAGCATCTGCCCTCATTCCTAGTCGATTTTCCTGATATCAAACTGAATAACCCTAAAATAATAGATTTAAGACACACGAATTGGCACGAAGCGTTATCGTGGTTGAATCCGTTTAGTCATATAAAACCTGTGGATTGGATTATTCCAGGAGAGGACGAGGCTTTAAGAACATTGAGTATATTTTTAAAGGAGAAACTTAATGGCTACTCTACCAAACGTAATAATCCGAATGAGAATGGGCAATCAAACTTATCGCCATATTTACACTTTGGTCAGCTTTCAGCACAAAGAGTTGCCATCGAAGTTCTAAAAACAAACGCAAGTGCAGAGGATAAAGAGGCGTTCCTTGATGAATTGATTGTTCGCAGAGAACTTTCCGATAATTTTTGCAATTATAATCCAGCCTACTCAAGATTTTCAGGGTTCCCTGATTGGGCTAAGGAAACACATAGAATACACAGATTCGATGTTCGCCAATACCTTTATACTCCTCAGGAGTTGGAGCATTGTAAAACCCACGATCCACTTTGGAATGCGGCACAATCCGAAATGATGATTAATGGTAAAATGCATGGATACATGAGAATGTACTGGGCAAAAAAAATTCTGGAATGGACAACCTGTCCTGAGGAAGCAATGCGAACAGCAATTTACCTTAACGATAAATATAGTTTAGATGGACGAGACCCCAACGGTTATGCAGGAATTGCATGGTCAATTGGAGGTGTACATGATAGAGCATGGCCCGAAAGACCAATTTTTGGAAAAATCCGCTACATGAATTTTGAAGGTTGCAAGCGTAAATTCGATGTTGATTCTTATATTGCCAAACATTTGCACAAGTTCTAGGTTGAACTATTTGGCAAATAATTTGTCTTATTATTTTAATCATTTATTCAAGCATGAGAAAAGGTATTATAATATCCGTTTTTCTATTTTTAAGCATTATAGTCAGCTTTAAAACCATTGCTCAAGTTCAAACAAAAAATGACACTTATGTTCTCCTGATTTCTTTGGATGCATACAGGTGGGATTATCCGAGCGTATTTAACACACAAAATCTCAATAAAATTGCGGCTGAAGGCGTTAAGGCGAAATCGTTAATTAGTTGCTATCCATCTAAAACATTCCCTAACCATTACAGCATAGCAACAGGATTACATCCAAATAATCATGGAATTGTAAACAACTCCTTTTACGATAAGGAATTGGGCTATTATGCCATTGGAAATCGTAAAAGTGTTGAAAATGGTAAATTCTATTTGGGTGAACCAATATGGGTTACAGCCGAAAAACAGGGAGTTAAGAGCGCATCTTACTTTTGGGTAGGCTCTGAAGCACCAATACAAGGAATTCAGCCAACCTATTGGAAAAAGTATAACCAGAGAACTACTTTTGACCAAAAAATTGACACAGTCATACACTGGTTTTCTTTACCAGAGGAAGAACGCCCACATTTGGTTACATTTTACCACTACCAACCCGACTGGACAAGCCATGACTTTGGTCCTTTGGCAAAAGAAACACAAAAGGTTGCTGAGCAATTGGATAGTTTAATTGGTGTGTTTATGAGTAAAATTGAAAAACTGCCAATTGCAAGTAAAATCAATGTTATAGTGCTTTCCGACCATGGAATGGCTGATGTTTCAAACGAAAGGTATATAAATCTGTCAGAATACATTAACAAGGATTGGTTTAGTTCTGTAACAGGAGGTAATCCGGTTTACTCTTTACAGCCGAAGCCTGAGTATTATGATAAAACACTAAGTATCCTCAGAAAAATTGAGCACTTAAAAGTATGGGAGCGTAATGAGATTCCTAAACGCTATGTTTATGGTTCAAACTCAAGAATAAATGACATTTTGGTTGAGGCAGATTTAGGATGGAGCGTGGCATGGTCTGACGATAGAGAAAAATATAGCGGAGGAACCCACGGTTATGATAATTTGCTTCCCGAGATGCAAGGTATTTTCTTTGCTAAAGGGCCTGCTTTTAAGAAGGGATATACTCAGGAGTCATTCATGAACATCAACATTTATCCAATCATTGCAAAAATCCTAAAACTTCAACCTGCCAAAGTCGATGGTAATGTTGAAGAAGTGAAGGATATGTTTGCATACTAATAACAAGTTTAAATAATTAATCTTTTATTGGTTCTTCCTCTATTATTTCAATTAAAAGAATCAGAATTCATAAAACAAAAAGAAGTTGCCATAGCAACTTCTTTTTTATAGAACGAACAATCAGTTATTAATGATGTATATTCTTAACCTCTTCGGGGTTGTGCTTATGCTTGAATAGAACTGCAAAAAGAACAGCAACCACCAATGCGTAAACGGCAAAGGTTATCCATATTCCAGACCAATCCTTCACATGTGTTACCGGATCTTCAAACCATTTTACAATAACAAAACCTGCAACAATGTTGCCCAATACCGCTCCCACTCCGTTGGTCATCAGCATAAATAAGCCCTGTGCCGATGACTGAATAGAAGAATCTGTATTCTGCTCCACAAATAGTGCACCCGAAATGTTGAAAAAATCGAACGCCATACCATATATTATGCACGATGCAATGATTAGACCGAATCCAGTTACTGTGTTTTCAGCAATGCCAAACAGTCCAAAACGCAACACCCACGCTATCATGCTGAACAGCATAACCTTCTTTATACCAAATCGTTTCATAAAGAATGGAATTGCTAAAATAAAGAGCGTTTCAGAAATCTGAGATATCGACAGTATTATTGTTGAGAAATTATTTATCAGTTCTCCTTTGGGGAATACAGTGGCATCCTGCAAAAAACTGTCGCCGTATGCATTGGTTAACTGGAGCGCAGCACCAAGCAACAGACTGAACAAGAAAAAGAAAGCCATTTTTCTCTGTTTAAAAAGAATAAAAGCTTCAAGTCCAAGTCTTTGAATCAATGTTCGTCCATCGGTATTTTTACTTTTAGCTGTTACCGTTGGCAATGTTAATAGCGAAAACAAACCAAGCACAAAAGCCAAAGCCGCAGCTATGTAAAACGATACCTTAATGCTATACCCAAGTCCCCACTCTTTGGTGAAGAAGTTGGTTACCCACATTGCAACAATAAAGCCTATTGTTCCCCACACCCTGATTGGTGGAAAGTAAGTTACAGGCTCCTTACCCTCTGCCTTCAATACATTGAAACATATTGAGTTGGTAAGCCCTATTGTAGGCATGTAAAAACTCATAGCAACTAAAAGCACCCAAAAGAATGTTATTGGCGAGTCAATTCCGGGCAAAAAAAGCATTGTTGAGCCAAAAAGAAGATGCAGAATTGCATATACATAATTTGCTTTCCATTTATCGGCAATTATACCAAAAAGCGTTGGCATAATGAGCGATGCGAATCCCATTGTTGAAAAAACCAACCCAAACTGGGCGCCATTCCACTGTTTCTCAACAAATCCATAATGGCCTAAAGTCATCATCCAGGCTCCCCACACAAAGAACTGCAGGAAGTTCATGGTTGTAAGACGAAATTTCAAATCCATATCCTTATGTTTTTATTCAATTAATTTAAATTTTGCAGGTTGTAAATGTAGCAAGAAAATCAAATCAACCGAAACAATTAATACTTATCAGTTTAAACAGAAAATTTTAAATACAATTTTCGCACTTACAGAATTATTTTTGGAAACAATCCGTTTGAAAGCATATTTTTTCTTCAAAATAAACTCCAGATTTAAATTAACATAGCCTTATTCAACATCTTTACCACTCGTCCATCTTCCGCCACGCTCCTACTCTAATCTTCCTGCTTCAAACTTCAAACTTCCTACTTTCCGATATGTAACAAAAATCATTTCCTTTTTTGCTAATTTTTCACAACTTTGCCATTGATAAATTTTCAAAAATGATACCTTTCCAAAAAGCATATAATATCGTTATTTCAAAGACTAATCCATTGGGAAAAACCGAGGAAGTTACATTATTGCAAAGCATAGGTAGAGTCCTCGCTCAGGATGTTGTTTCTGATATCAACATGCCACCATTCCGCAAAACTGCGGTTGATGGTTTTGCTTGTCGAATGGCAGATATTGGAGACAAGTTGGAGATAATTGAAGTTATACCTGCAGGTGTAATGCCCACAAAAACAGTTGGCAAAGGACAATGCTCCAAAATTATGACCGGTGCTCCAATTCCTGTGGGTGCAGACTGTGTAATTATGGTTGAAGAAACCCAGATTGTAGACCAAACCCATATAGAATTTATTGGAAAATCAACCAAAGCAAATATTTGCGAGTTAGGAGAAGACATAAGGATTGGTGATTTATCCATCGAGAAAGGCATCACTATTCTACCCAAACATATTGCCATTATGGCTGCCTTGGGATGCCATAAACCTACAGTGGCTGTTAAACCAATTGTGTCGATACTTCCAACTGGCGACGAATTGGTTGAGCCCAATATAAAGCCAACCAGTAGTCAAATCCGCAACAGTAATGGACATCAACTTATATCGCAGGTTATAAATTGCGGGGCAGAACCTTTATACAATGGAATTGTTGGCGATACAAAAGAAGCAACCTACAAGGCAATATTCGAAGCCCTTGAGAAGTCCGATGTAATTATTCTAACAGGGGGTGTATCGATGGGTGATTTCGATTTTGTTCCCGAAATCATGGCACAACTTGGAATCCAAATCCATTTCGATAGCGTTGCGGTTCAACCCGGAAAGCCAACTACATTTGGGACTAAAAGGAATAAGTTGATTTTTGGATTGCCCGGCAATCCAGTTTCGTCGTTTATTCAATTCGAACTTCTTGTTAAACCGGCTTTACTAAAGATGATGGGTATTTCCAATCTAAATCCTCATCAAATTAAAGCCCCAATGGGAGTGGAATATCGACGCAAACGTACAGAACGACTAGCGCTAGTTCCAGTTTTTATATCTGAACAAAACGAAGTTTTCCCTGTTGAATTCCATGGTTCTGCTCATATATTCGCGCTTGCTAAAGCAAATGGAATTATAGCATTACCAATTGGCGTTGAAAGAATTGATAAAGGAGATTTAGTGGATGTTCGACCAATATAACAGACGAATTAACTACCTACGCATTTCGGTTACCGATCGCTGCAACCTTCGCTGCACCTACTGCATGCCAGAGGAAGGCGTAAGATTAATGGAGCATTCCGATATTCTCTCGTTTGAAGAAATAATCAACTTTGTAAACGTTGCAATTAAGTTCGGAGTTGATAAAGTTCGCATTACAGGAGGCGAGCCTCTTGTTCGCAAAGGGGTTGTAAGTTTAGTTGAATCGCTTGCAAATATCCCTGAGATAAAAGACCTAAGTATGACTACCAATGGGATTTTACTCAAACAATTTGCAAAACCCCTTAAGGGCGCAGGATTGCAAAGGATAAATGTAAGTCTCGACACTATTGATGCTGTTAAATACAAACAGATTACCAGAGTTGGCAATATAACCGATGTGATTGAAGGACTTTTACTGGCAAAGGAACTAGGTTTTAGCCCTATTAAGATAAACTGCGTTGTTGATAAAAACTCATCGGAGCCCAATGCTATTGCTGTAAAGGAATTTGCCGACAAAAATGGTTTTTCTGTTCGGTTTATTCCAAAAATGGACTTAGAAAATGGTACATTTGGAATTGTTGAGGGTGGCGAAGGCGGTAATTGCAGTATCTGTAACAGGCTTCGTCTTACAGCTGATGGGATTGTTAAACCATGCCTTTTCAACAATTTAGGCTATAAAGTTAGGGAACTTGGCTTTGAACAAGCATTAAGATTAGCTTTAGCAAATAAGCCTGAGTGCGGCACAACAAATCAGAATGGTGAATTCTACAATATTGGAGGGTAATAAATGACACTTTCGCATATAGATAAAAACGGAAAAGCCAATATGGTTGATGTTGGCGATAAGCCAAATCAAATCCGTGAGGCGCGTGCAAAAGGTTTTATCAAACTTTCTGCGGAAACCTTCCGGTTAATTTCCGAAAACCAAATGAAAAAAGGCGATGTGCTTACGGTTGCAGAAATTGCTGGAATTCAAGCCGCAAAGCGTACTCCAGAACTAATCCCTCTTTGTCATACTCTTATGCTTACAAAGGTTGACGTTAAGGCAACACTCACACCCGAAGGGGTTGAGGTAATTAGCTATGTAAAATGCATTGGCCAAACTGGTGTCGAAATGGAGGCCTTAACGGCTGTTTCAACCGCACTACTTACCGTTTACGATATGTGTAAAGCAGTTGATAAGAATATGGTTATAAAGGACATTACCTTGATTGAGAAAACAAAAACAGATATTATTTAGTTGATAGTTGTTCGTTGATGGTTAATCGCAAATATTAACAAAAGCCTACAAACAAAATCATGACAAAAATAAAAGTTATATCAGTAAATATCTCCGAAAAAAAAGGAACTGTAAAGCATCCTGTTGAGTATATTGAACTAAACGCTTTAGGGGTAAAAGGCGATGCCCATTCGGGCACTTGGCACAGGCAAGTTAGCATGCTTGGCACCGAAAGCATCGAGAAATTTACTGAGGCAAGCAACCTTAAGGTTAAGTATGGTGATTTTGCTGAGAATATCACCACCCAAGGTTTAGAACTCTACAATACCAAGCCAGGCGATAAGTTTATTGGAAGCGGAATAGAATTGGAAGTAACCCAAATTGGCAAATCGTGCCACGGCGATGGATGCGCTATTTACCGCCAGGTAGGAAACTGTGTAATGCCGAAGGAAGGCATTTTTGTTCGGGTTCTAAAAGGAGGAAAACTAAAAGATGGCGATGAATTGGAGTTCATTCCCAAAATTTACAAAATAAAAATTATAACATTAAGCGATAGGGCCAGCAAGGGAGAGTATGAAGATTTAAGCGGCCCTGAGATTGCAAAACTAGTTGCCGAGTTCTTTGATGGGCTAAATTGGCAACATACTATCGATAAGGTTATTATACCCGACGATGCAGATACGCTAAAACAGCATCTAACAAGCGCAAAGAAAGCTAATTACGATATCGTTATTACAACTGGTGGCACAGGTATTGGCGCAAGAGATATTACTCCCGAGGTTGTTAAGCACATGCTCGACAAGGAAATTCCAGGTATTATGGAAATGATTCGCCTTAAGTATGGTGCCGAAAAGCCCAACGCACTGCTAAGCCGTGGTGTTGCAGGATTAATGGGAAAAACATTTGTTTATACGCTACCTGGAAGCGTTAAGGCCGTTCGCGAATATATTGCTGAAATAGTAAAAACCCAAAAGCACCTATTCTTAATGCTTATGGGAATTGATAGTCATTAAATTTCATAAGCAAGATATCAAACTAAAAAAGAGGAGCACAACACTCCTCTTTTCCTTTTCATAAATTTCCTAAAGGAATTACTCTACACCTAAAACTTCCTTGAATGCTTGTTTAAACGACTCTTTAGGGAGTGCTCCCATTGCCATTTGTGGCTGGTCGTTCATTGGAATAAACAGTAACGAAGGAATGCTCCGAATTCCAAATACCGATGCAAGTTCTTGCTCAGCCTCAGTATCTACCTTGTAAATGTTTAATTTACCATCGTACTCCTTCGACAATTCCTCTAGAATCGGAGCAACCATTTTGCATGGCCCACACCAATCGGCATAGAAATCGATAATCGCAGGCTTGTCGCCTTCAAATTTCCAATCTTTGTTGTTTTCAAAGTCAAAAACCTTTGTCTTAAAGGTCTCTAGTGTTAAGTGCTCAATCATAGTTATATTGTTTTTTAGTTTTCAAATTAAAATATATAGATATTTCGATGCAAATGTAATATGAAAACAAATACAGATTAAATTTGTTCACATATTTATATATTGATATTTGTCATTACATGGTAAAACTGTTGATTTTTCATACAGTAAAACATCATTATACTTAATATTTGTTATCATCAACACTAATACTATGACAAAAGTTCAATAAATGCTACCTTTGCAAAAAGAATAACAAACGGCATGATGCCAGTAATGCCTGTAATTTGAAATCAATTTTGAAAGAACACATAAATCATAAGATATTCAGCATAGTTAAATCGGTTGCCGATGCAGAGAATGTAAGAGCATTTGTAATTGGTGGCTATGTGCGCGATATATTCCTTAAGCGAAACTCAAAGGACATTGACATAGTAGTAGTTGGTAGCGGTATCGATTTTGCAAAATCAGTTTCCAAGGAGATTAAGGGCGCCAAAGTTTCCTATTTTAAAAATTTCGGAACAGCTCAACTAAAGTATAACGACTTAGAGGTTGAATTTGTGGGTGCTCGCAAAGAGTCCTACCGGTTGGATTCCAGAAAGCCAATTGTAGAAAACGGAACACTGGAGGACGATTTACTACGTAGGGATTTTACCATAAATGCAATGGCTATAAGCCTAAACTCTGAAACATACGGCAATTTAATTGATCCATTCAACGGTATTAAGGATTTGGAAGATAGGCTTATCAGAACACCTCTAGACCCTGATATTACATTCTCCGATGACCCGCTCCGAATGATTCGGGCAATACGTTTTGCCACTCAGCTAAACTTCGATATTGAGCCAAAAACATTTGCATCGATTAAAAAAATTAAGGATAGAATCAGCATTGTTTCCATGGAGCGAATTATTGACGAGGTCAATAAAATGATGCTTGCACCAAAACCTTCAACCGGTTTTCTATTACTAAACGAAACAGGCCTGCTCGATATTATTTTCCCAGAAGTTGCCAAGTTAAAGGGAGTAGACACAAAGAATGGCATTAGCCATAAGGATAACTTCTACCATACATTGCAAGTGCTGGATAACTTAGCAAAAACCTCCGACGATTTATGGCTACGTTGGTCTGCCCTACTCCACGATATTGCAAAGCCTGCAACCAAGAAATTTATAGGCGGTCAGGGATGGACATTTCATGGTCATGAATTTTTAGGGGCCAAGATGATTCCGAATATTTTTAGGCGACTAAAACTTCCGCTCAACGAAAAAATGAAGTTTGTGCAAAAAATGGTACTGCTTCATCTAAGACCAATAGTCCTATCCCAAGAGGAAGTTACGGACTCTGCCGTTCGACGATTGCTTTTTGACGCTAGCGACGATATTGATGATTTGATGAATCTTTGCGAAGCAGATATCACCTCAAAAAATGATAATACTGTACGCAAACATCTTGCAAACTTCAAAATAGTTCGTGAAAAACTAAAAGAGATTGAGGAAAAAGATGCTGTTCGTAATTTTCAACCGCCAATTACTGGCGAGATAATTATGGAAACCTATGGCATTGGGCCAGGGAGAGAAATTGGTATTATAAAAACAGTCATCAAAGATGCTATACTTGATGGTATAATTCGAAACGATTACCAAGAGGCATACCAACTGATGGAGAAAAAAGCTGAAGAGTTGGGATTGAAAAAGGTTAAAGGGAACTAATATTTTAAACGAACATCCAATTCATCGCCCAAAATAATATAGCATTCCCTATCGCAGGAACTACGGTCTTTTTTTGTTCTCAGTTCATTACCATCAACCGCAAAAATTGTACGAGCACCTTTTGTGTACTCTGCTTTAACGCTGTAGTATTCATCGGTATCTAACGACCAAACAACCTCCGAAGTATATGAAGTATCAATAGCAATAGTATCGCCTGAATCATAAGTTCCAGAATAAAGAATATACCTCACATATGGGTTCTCGTCATTAATTGTGAATTTAATTGTCAAATCAGCCACCTCAGGGTTCTCATCATAACACTCATCACAATCAACAAATAGAACTTCCATATCCTCACATCCAAATGGGATTAAAAGGAACAGACTAACAAACAATATTTTAAAGACACTTCTAATCAACATAATCGATATATGTCTTAGAGTAACGAGGTTTACTTACAGGAAAATAGAAATTAATGGACACACCAATCCGATGCTGTGAAGCATCGGGGGTTCTTAGCGCAATGTACTCCCACCCAGCAAAGACCTTTGTTGTTTGGCTACCCCAATAAAATCCAACATTAACTCCTGGATGAATAGATGTATTTGGATCATTTTCAGTACCCCTAAAATTTCGAAATATAAGGTCTACACTTCCACCATAATAAATGCCTAAATTATTTTTCCTAAATATTCTAACTGGCGTTAATTTGTTTACTCTTAACTCTAACACCTGTCGCTTCTCTCTGAATTGGTAAATATCCATATCTCTATACTCCAATGTAGCTACTGGTCTTGGCCTATACCAATACCCCAAACTAACATTTAACTTTGAAACTTGCTCAGTTATACCAATATTGAATCCCCACAAAAATTCATGCTTACTAAAAATTATACCAGAGTTAACAAACACATAACCGAAAGATGGCTTTACTTTCGTTTTTAATTCTAAAGAATCTAGTTTATACCTTAAATTCTGAAAATCTGTCTCCGCTGCAATTTGGTAATATGATTTGGAAAGATCTTGCTCAGAAGCGCCCAAATTAACTAAAAACGAAATTGCATCTACAGCATTTGCTTTTATAGCATAAACCAAAGCATTTGCACCATTATTATCTACAAGATCAATATTCGCCCCATAATCGTAAAGTAATCCTATAAAAGCAGTATCATTAAACTGTGCAGCTAACATTAACGGCGAAACTCCTTTCTGATTGACTAGATTAGGATTCGCTTTATTTTCAAGCAAAACCTTACCCGACATTAAAGTACCACTATAGGCAGAGAGAATTAATGGAGTATTCCCTCTATTGTCAATAACATCTACCGAGGCTCCATAATATAAAAGCACGTCGGTCATATAAGGCATGCCATACCACGCTGAATAATGCAAAGGTGATAATCCCAAGTTGTTTTGAACATTTACATCAGCATTATATTTTAATAACAATTCAGAAATACTATCACTTCCAACCCTAACCGCAGCAATTAATGCTGTATTGCCATCGAAAGGTTTCTTATTTGGGTTTACATTATTGCGTAAAAGTAACTCAACTAAATCATACGAACTACTTTGAACAGCATACATTAAAGGGGTAACCCCATATTCGTTTGAAATATCGGGTTCGGCACCAAATTTTAAAAGTTCGCTTACCGCTTCAGTATCTCCTGAATCACAATACTGAAAAAGCATAAAGTTTAGTTGGCTTTTTATATATGTAGAGTCAAATCTTAAATTATCTTCCTGAGCATTAATCGCACTTGAACATAAGCACAAAAAACATATAACAACTATACTAAGTTTACTCATAAAAATTCAAATTAAACCAAGCGAAAATTGAAGAAGCAACAAATTCCATACCGTTAAATACACCCTGAAGCAAAAGTAATAATAGAGTATGTATTAATATGAAAACAATTGTAATATTTTAATTTTTTATCATATAAAGTTTGGTTTTGATATTTCATAAACTCAATAAGCCTAAAAAAAACGCCTCCATTTCTGAAGGCGTTTCTAATACTATTACATAAAACTTATTTACCAAACTTAATACTTGCTTGAGCAGATGCTAAACGAGCAATTGGAACACGGAAAGGAGAGCAGCTAACATAAGTTAAGCCTGTTTTGAAGCAGAACTCAACAGATGCAGGATCGCCACCTTGCTCACCGCAAATACCTACTTTAAGGTCGCTACGTGTTGCACGTCCTTTAGTAACAGCCATTTCTACTAACTGTCCAACACCACTTTGATCAAGTGTTTGGAATGGGTCAGCAGCAAGCATCTTGTTATCTAGGTAATCGTTCATGAAACCACCAATATCATCGCGGCTGAAACCGAATGTCATCTGGGTTAGGTCGTTTGTACCAAACGAGAAGAACTCAGCAGTTTTAGCCATGCGGTCGGCAAGTAAACATGCACGAGGAATCTCAATCATAGTACCGTACTTGTACTTAATCTCTTTTACACCAAACTTAGCGCAAACCTCTGCGTAAACGCGGTCAGCAATTTTTTTGGTGAAATCAAGTTCAGAAACATCGCAGGTAACAGGAACCATGATTTCTGGATGTGGTTGGTGTCCTTCTTTAATCAACTCAACTGCTGATTCAAAGATAGCACGAATTTGCATCTCAGAAACCTCTGGGTATGTAACACCAAGACGAACACCACGGTGTCCCATCATTGGGTTCGACTCGTGTAAAGCCTCACCACGTTTAGCAATAGCAGCAGCAGTAATACCTAATGCCTTAGCAAGTTCTGCTTGCTTCTCTTCACTTTGTGGCACGAACTCGTGTAGAGGTGGGTCAAGTAAACGGAAAGTTACAGGAAGAGTATCCATAGCTAGCATAGTAGCTTTGATATCTTTCTTAACAAATACGAAAAGTTCATCAAGTGCACTACGACGCTCTTTCTCGCCATCGCTTAGAATCATCTTACGAAGCAAGAATAATGGTTGCTCAGAACCCTTACCGTAGAACATGTGCTCAGTACGGAAAAGACCAATACCTTCAGCGCCAAATTCACGGGCAATTCTTGCATCATCTGGAGTATCAGCATTTGTACGAACACCCATCTTACGATGCTTGTCAACAATCTTCATGAACTCTTGGAAACGAGGATTTTCAGAAGCATCCATCAAAGGAAGCGAACCTGTGTACACGTGACCTTTAGTTCCGTTCAAAGTAAGAATATCACCTTCTTTAATAACGATATCGGTACCAGGTATTTTTGCAGTTTTCTTAGCAACATCAACATGCATACCACCAGCACCTACAATACAGCATTTACCCCATCCACGAGCAACAAGTGCAGCATGCGAAGTCATACCACCACGAGCAGTTAAAATACCTTCAGCAGCACGCATACCTTCAACATCCTCAGGGTTAGTTTCCTCACGAACTAGGATAACTTTTTCACCTTTACGGTTCCAAGCAACAGCATCCTCAGCAGTGAAAACAACTTTACCAACAGCAGCACCAGGACCAGCAGGCAAACCTTTTACAATTGGGTTAACCTTTTTTTCCTCAGCAGGGTTGCAAATTGGGTGAAGTAATTCATCTAATTGAGCTGGGTCAACACGCAATACTGCTGTTTTCTCATCAATTAGTTTTTCGTGTAGCATATCCATTGCCATGTTCAAAGCAGCGGTACCGGTACGTTTACCAGCACGGCACTGTAACATGTAAAGTTTACCTTCCTGAATGGTGAACTCGATATCAAGCATATCCTTGAACGATTTCTCAAGGGTATTGCGGATTGCATCTAGCTCTTTGTATGTTCCAGGCATTAACTCATGCATACTATGCAAGTGTTTATTTTGCTCGTTCTTTGTATCGTCGTTTAGTGGGTTTGGAGTGCGAATACCAGCAACCACGTCTTCGCCTTGAGCGTTAACTAACCACTCACCATAGAAGATGTTGTCTCCAGTTGCAGGGTTACGGGTAAATGCAACACCAGTAGCAGAAGAATCGCCCATGTTACCGAACACCATTGCCTGAACGTTAACAGCAGTACCCCAGTTATCAGGAATACCCTCGATACGACGGTACGAAACTGCTTTTTTACCATTCCAACTCTTGAATACGGCTTTAATACCACCAACTAATTGCTCTTTTGCATCATCGGGGAATTCTTTACCCAATGAACTCTTAACGCGTTTTTTGAACTCCTCTGCAAGAGTTTTCAAATCATCAGCAGATAGGTCTGTGTCGGATTTACAACCTTTGCTGTGCTTGTACTCGTCAAGCATATCGTCAAGTTGCTTACGGATACCCTTACCGTCAACTGGCTCTAATCCTTCAGCTTTTTCCATAACCACGTCGGCGTACATCATAATTAAACGACGGTACGAGTCGTAAACAAAACGTGGGTTGTTGGTTTTCTTTAAAAGACCAGGAATTGTAGCCGAGCAAAGACCAATATTAAGAACGGTATCCATCATACCTGGCATTGAGCTACGAGCACCAGAACGGCAGCTCAAAAGAAGTGCATTCTCAGAATCGCCATACTTCATACCCATTGCCTTCTCAACGTCAGCCATTGCAGTCCAAACTTGCCCCATCAAATCTGCTGGAAGCTCATTATTATTTGCATAATAATCGTTACAAGTTTCGGTTGTAATGGTGAATCCTGCAGGAACAGGAAGTCCCAATAGACACATTTCGGCCAAGTTGGCTCCTTTTCCACCAAGCAGATTTTTCATATCTGCTTTTCCTTCGGCTGTTTTGTTACCGAAGAAATAAACGCGTTTTACTTTTGACATTTATGTATCAGATTTAATTAAACTATTGATTGATATTTACTTATAAACAAACGAACACTTTGTGAGTTTACAAAATTATTAAAAAAATTGGAATGACACATTTTTGATTATCGGCTTAAGTGTTAAACAATCGCAAACGATTGAAAGCGTGAGGCAATTGGACAATGAGACAATGAAACAATTTGAAAATTTGATGATTTGAAAATGAGGACAATTAGCGTTGATTAATTACAGAATAGGCAGGAGAATGAGTTATTGAGTTATTGAGTTATTGAGTTATTAAGTTGAATAGCATATTAATGGTAAATACTAAAACTTTAATTCTTAGAGTGAATTACCTTTTTTGAAGTTTGACTTATAAAGATTATTTTGGGGTGGTGTTAAACTAATATTTTACAAATCATTCTAATAAGCATCAGCAACTTAAAACAAATATAAAACCTAATAATATGAGAAACATCCGTAAATGTTTATGGCTATTGGTAATAGCATTAATATTTATTCCTCAGCTTAGCTCTGCCCAAAAGGCAAAAATCACCCTTGAGGATTTGTTCAAAAAAGGTACTTTCCGCTCACGAAGCGTATATGGCCTAACATCGATGAACGATGGGGAGCATTACTCGGCCTACAATGCAAAGCGTCAGGTAGCCAAGTTTAAATACGCTACTGGTGATGAGGTTGCAACACTATTTGACCCTGCTGAATTCACATCGAACGAGGATATGAAAGAATTTGGAGGATACCAGTTTAGTCCCGCAGAAGATAAGATGCTGATTGAAACCAAAAACGACTATATCTACCGTCATTCATACACCACAATCAACTATATCTATGATTTGAAATCGAAAACGCTAAACCCGCTTTCGAAGAATGGTGCTCAAATGAATGCCACATTTTCGCCCGATGGCAATTGGATTAGTTTTGTTCGCGACAACAACATCTACATTGTAAACCTCACCAACTTTGAGGAAACCCAAATAACAACCGACGGCCTTTACAACAATATTATTAACGGTGCTGCGGATTGGGTTTACGAGGAGGAGTTTGCCCTTACAACTGGAATGCAATGGTCGCCTGACTCGAAAAAGTTAGCATTCTACCGTTTCGACGAGAGCAAGGTAAAAATGTTCAACATGACAATGTTCGAGAATAAACTTTACCCCGAAAATTACACCTTTAAGTACCCAAAAGCAGGTGAAACAAACTCTGTGGTTAGCATTCATGCATACGACTTAGGCGCTAAAACAACCATTAAAATGGATGTTGGCCCCGAAACCGACCAGTACATTGCTCGTATTTTCTGGACTACCAATCCAAATCAACTAAGCATGCTAAGGTTAAACAGACTTCAGAATAAAATTGACATTATGCTAGCCGATGTAACCACAGGAAATTCAAGTATACTATACACCGAAACAAATAAGTACTATGTTGAGGAGCCAAACGATAATTACCTAACCTTTACTCCCGATGGTAAGAGTTTTATTATAACTTCGGAGATGGATGGCTACAAGCATATCTACCTTTACGGAATGGATGGCAAACTAATCCGTCAACTTACAAAAGGGACCAATGAAGTTACAAATATTTATGGATACGATGCAGCCAAAAGAGTTGTTTACTACTCCGCTTACGATAACTCACCCTTGAGAAAAGCGGTTTACAGCGTGTCTACCAACGG
>JAEXVC010000276.1 GCA_023406715.1 Bacteroidota bacterium
GTAGAAACCTTTCTGGAGTGTGATGTCTAAAGCTTGATGTGTTTCATATTCCTGAGCGGATATATTTATGTATGGAGTTCCAATTACTTCATTTTTGGAATATTCATATAGTTTTTCGAATGCAACATTTACATCAAGGATTGTCAAAGTATTTCCATCAATAAGAATAACTGGGTCTATATTGTTCTCGAACAATGCTCGGTAACGGATTTCTTTCTCTGAAAGGGCTACCTGTGCTTCTTTCCAATCGGTTATGTCGGATAAAACACCAACAATCCGTTCCACTTCGGCATTGTCATCAAAGGAGCGTCCTTTAATAAGGAAATGTCTGAAGTGGTTGTTTAAATCGTAACGTATTTCAAGGTTAATATCAATAGTGTTTTCCGATGCATTCGAAATGGCATTGAGGAATCTTCTTCTATCATCTGGATGAATTCTGTCAATATATTTCTCCATCGAGAACGCGCTAACCTGCGATGAGTTTATCCCAAGTATTCTCGATGCGGATTCAGACCAGCGGATAGTTTTTAGTTTTAAGTCGTACTCCCAGCTGGTTATGTTTGCAATTTCCTGCGATTCCGTGAGCAGTTTTTTGCTTAGGTTGAGTTCCTTCTCAATAAGCCCCCTTTGCTCAACCTCTGAGATTAATTTGTTGTTGAGCTCTCTGAAAATGTTTGTTTGTTGGCTAATTTCGGATTGAAAGTTACTGTATGAATCTTTTAATGACTGTAAAGCATTGTTGCGTTCTTTAAGGATTGCACTCACTATAATAACTATCAACGAAATAATAAGTACGAAATATTGTGCGTTGATTAAACGGTATGGCTCATCGAATATATTAAAGAAGTTTCGGTTGAGTAAACTCGATAAAACTAGGAGAATAGAGAACGTTAAGGTGAAGAAAACTGTTCTTTTAAATTTAGCAATTATTGCGTAAGATGATGCAGCTATTATTGCTAGTAGTTGAATTGGGAGTAAATATAAATTGCCTAAAATAAAAGTTATGTCGATAACACTTGGAATAGTAGAAATAGCAATAAGTAGGATGATGCTGAATACATTATTCTTGAAGTTAATGGGGTCGGGTTTTGTATAAAAAGTTAAAATAAACGGAACTACCACTAGTAAGGGCGATAAAACCGAGGTAAATACTAGTTGAATACCCAATAATGTGTCAAGGTTATTTATTTGAGAAGTAAACCTAAATATTGTGTAAAGCAATGCGCTTTGTGCTATAGTGCCTAAAATCGATATTTTAATAAAGCTTTTTAAATCGTCAGTGTAATCTAAAAAGGGAATTCTATGCTTAAAGTAATTGGCAAAAACTATTGAGACTATGATATCCGAAGTAGCTAACGCAATTAACTTAATCGGATTTATTGGTAGTATGTTAATATTCAGAAATGATAGAATAAGTAATACTATACCCGATACTCCTACTCCAAATAAAACTCTTTTACCGTATATCAGCGTTGCAGATATACTAATAGCGAGTGGAATCCAAAAGAGCAAGGGAAGGTTTAACCAATTTGCAGTTGCCATGCAGATTACTGCAGTAGCAAAATATGTAAAAGAGGTAAGCGATAATGCCCTTATATTTAATTCGTTGTTCATAGCTATTAAACCCAAAAAAAAGGATATAGTTTTACAATAATCATAAAAGTTTTATTACTTTTGATTAAACCAGCATCCAAGTTATAATATTTTTTGTATAAAGCTATTGTTTTAAAAGGATTTATTACTTTTGATTAAGCACATTTATTTCAAAGCCTTTTCTTAAATACAGATGAATGAAAAAGCTAATTAGAGCCGTTGTTGTAGATGATGAACCTAACTCAAGGGATATTTTGGCTCATTTGCTGAGGTTGGATGGCGATGTTGCTGTTTTATCCAAGTGTCAGAACATCAATGAGGCAATGGATGCGATTGTAGAACATAAACCTGACTTGGTTTTTCTTGATATTGAAATGCCAGGCGGTTCTGGCTTTGAACTTATTGAAAAATTAAGCAAAACAGAACTTAACCCTGCGGTTGTTTTTGTTACTGCTTATAACCAGTATGCTATAAAAGCTATAAAGTATGCGGCTTTTGATTATCTTTTAAAGCCTGTTGATTTAGATGACCTTAACCAGACCATTCAGCGCTTCAGGGAAGATTTTGAAAGTAATCGAGTGAAACCTAAGGCCGAGAGCCTGCTTGGGCAAATTGCCGATTTTCATAAGTTGAAGTTTAATATGCGCAATGGGGTTGTTTTTATTGACCCCGATGATATTGTTTGGTGTGAGGCAAGTGGTAGTTACACTATTCTTCATTTTCAGGCTAGGAAGGATGAAGTTGTATCGGTTTCGCTTAAAGAGGTTGAAATGCAGCTTGAAGGTTTGCCATTCTTTAGGGTTAGTCGTTCAGCAATAATAAATCTAAAATATCTATCGCGGATTGATAGGCGTAACAAGATGTGTATTGTTCAGAAATCCGATAAAATATTCGAGGTTCAGGGTACTCCTGCCCAGTTACGAATACTCGAGAGCCGTTAAAAATTCAATTCGGTTTACAAGCTGAAGGATGTGTTTCGTATGTTAAAACTTACAATTCGTAAGATAGTTCCCTTATTTGATTTATTCTGGCTTTTCAGTATGAACCTCTGAATATTTTTTGTTATAACTTGTGAGCCAATTACAGTTTTACTTAATGTCGATATTTCAAAATTATAACTGGAAAGATAAACTTGTACTAATCGTGGACGACGACCATGCGAGTCTCCTTTTACTAGAAGTTATAATTTCTAAAACGGGCGCAAAGATGATTGTTGCCGACAGCGGCAGAAAGGGTCTAGAAACATTCCTAAGCACAAAAGGTATCGACCTAATTCTGATGGATATTAAGATGGACGGGATGAATGGTCTTGAGGTTACCCGTTTAATTCGCAAAATCGATATAAATATTCCAATTATTGCCCAAACTGCATGCGTTATTTCTGGTGATAGGGAGAATTGCTTGCGTGCTGGCTGTAGTGATTATATCTCAAAACCAATAGTTGCCGAGGAATTACTCCAGATTATCGATAATTATATTGGCACCTATGCCAATACTAAATCTATTAAAAAGACATTCTCGGAAAATTAATTCCGTTGTCAATAATTTGTTGAGGTTTAATCTCCGTAATTTATAAAATCTTTATGAGGAACCGAATTTCTTAATACTTCGCTTATACTTTTCAGCGGAACTTTGCGTAGAGATATACTTACGCATAATGAGAAGGGCGAGTGTTTTACCAACAATTCTTAAACAAACAGGAAATCTATTAATACTGTTAAGTATAGTAGTAGTTGTTCCTTGTTTAATTGCATTACTTTATGGTGAATGGTATTCACTTATAAGTTTTTTTGCTTCGGCTTTATTGATTTTAGGTTTGGGATTTTTATTCGTGAAGGTCTTCAAGCATGCTGAGGATGTACAGTACACAAATGCCTTAATTGTTGTTGCTGCTGGATGGTTAGGGTTTGTTATACTTGGAGGACTTCCATTCTGGATTACAGCCCAAATTACACCTCTTGAAATCCAGAATAGTTTGATTCCTAAGGGTGCTAGTTACACAATACCCAGCCTAATTTATTTTAAAAATCCTTTGCATTGTGTGTTTGAAAGTATGAGTGCTTTTACAACCACTGGTTTATCAATGGCTGTTCATGAGCCTTCGGTTGGTAAAACAGTTTTGTTTTATAGATCTTTAGCAGGTTGGGCTGGTGGTGCAGGGTTTATTGTATTGTCATTAGCCATTTTTAAAGGAACATCGGGACGAGGAGCAATTCTTCTTTATGGATCAGAATCCACTGGAGAAAAACTTGCGCCGCGTGTAATTGAAACATCCCGTTTTATTTGGAAATCGTATGTTGCAGTAACTGTCTTTGTTTTTTTATACTTAGTTATTGGGACTAGAATAATTTTACCAAATTATCCATTTACTGAAAATTTATTCGATTCTATTAATCATGCGATGTCTGGGATTTGCACTGGAGGCTTTAGCACTTTGGATGATCATATGGCTACCTATAATTCACCATCGATGGAGATGTTGTATTTGCTTCCAATGATACTAGGTACATTTTCGTTGCCCTTTTATTACAAGGTATTATTTAAGGGTAAAATTGATCAGATTTGGAAAGACATTCAAACACGGTCGCTGATTTTCCTATTTTTTGTTGGTAGTATAATTCAGGTTTATTTGTTGATAAGGGTATCAAGTGTGCCAAATCCTGTTAGAGAAGGGATATTCCAGTTTGTAAGTGCACTCTCTACAACAGGTTGGCAAACTTCGAATATTTTACATTGGGATTGGTTGTCGATAGTCTACATTTGTGCAGTAGCAATGTTTATTGGAGGTGCTTCTGGTGCTACGGTTGGTGGAATAAAAATGATTCGGTTCTTGATTTTAAAGAAGGGATTGAAATGGCAAGTAAGTAAGGTTTTTTTAACTAGGCATACTGTTAAAACCATACACTTTAATGGGCGAACAATTCTACCCGATGAAATGAATGAAGAGTTTACCAAGTCTGCAACAATAGCTATCTTGTTTTTCCTATTAATTTTAGGTTCCTCAATTGCAACAATGATAATTACAAATGGACAATATCGGTTTGTGGATGTTTTATTTGAGGCCTCATCGGCTCAAGGAACAGTGGGGCTTTCATCTGGAATTACCTGTCCGGAAATGTCCCCAGCAGTTGAAATAATTTATATTTTTCAAATGTGGGCTGGACGATTGGAGATTATTGCAGTATTTGCTTTGATTAGAGCAATAATTTGGGGAACTAACCCTGCAAGCGTTAAATAGTTGCTTTGTTATTTCTTTTAGGTATAACTTTACAGAAACTTTAAAAGCAAATGAATGCAAAGAGAAACAAGAAGCAATTGAAATTGATTGTTAGGGATGAGCAAATTATTCAATATGCGATAGCTGTAATTGTAGTTGGGGTAACTACTTTGGTTTGTATTCCAATTTCTAATGCTCAGGGCTATCATGTGGTTTCATTTGTAATGCTTTTTGTTGTTTCGGTGCTGGCTACATTCCTCGGAATAGGTCCAATCCTATTAGCATCAACATTATCATCACTTATTTGGAACTTTTTCTTTATTCCTCCGCATTATACTTTTCATATCGATAAAACTGAAGATATTCTTTTGTTTTTCATGTTCTTTTTTATTGCACTGTTGAATGGAGTTTTCACTTCAAGGCTCAGACGGCAAGAAAAGTTAACTCGTGAAAAGGAAACTAGGACAAACTCATTATTCCAGTTAACAAAGGAACTTTCGAAGTCAGTTGGCATTGAGGAGGTTCAGAAAGTTACTGAGTATAATCTGGAGAAGTATTTTGATGTCAAATCTTTTTTGATTTTGCAGGATGGAAGCAATGTCTTGGAAAATAAAAATAGACTCGTTTCAGAAAAGAGGCTAGGTTCAAAAGAGTTTAAGGCTGCTGTTTGGGCTTACGAGAATTCAAAAGTAGCAGGAGCATATTCTGATAATTTTTCTACATGTTATTATACTTACTATCCATTAGTTGGAACTAGAATAAAACTTGGTGTTTTATCTGCTAAGATGGAGGAGTCGTTTTCTGAAGATAAGCAAGTGCTTTGGAATACTTTTGTTACATTAATTTCAAATGCACTTGAAAGGGAATTTCTGGGAGAACTTGCCAAGAAAGGGGAGATACTCGAAGAGTCCGATAAACTTTATAAAACGCTCTTTAATTCTATCTCGCATGAGTTGAGAATCCCTGTTGCCACAATTATGGGTGCTTCGGACACTCTAATGTCACTCCCTTCGAATAGCAAGATTCATAATGAGTTAAATAATGAGATTTCTATTGCTTCTTTACGTTTGAATAGGTTAATAGAGAATTTATTAAATATATCGCGATTGGAAAGTGGAAGGCTGAGTGTTCGATTGGACTGGTATGATATAAACGATTTGATAAATAAAGTGGTAAGCGATTTGAAGGAGGAATTAAAGTTGTTCAAGTTGAATATTGGAATTCAAAAGGATATACCTTTTGTAAGGGTTGATTTTGGTTTGATGGAACAGATACTTTATAATTTATTGTTGAATGCATGTCAGCATGCCCCTTTGAACTCTACAATAAGGCTTAATGCTATGCATAATGATAGTTTACTGACCATTGAGGTGCTTGATAGAGGTTCTGGGTTTCCTGATAGTGCTTTGAATAATTTGTTTGATAAATTTTATAGGGTTACTGGAAGCAAAACTGGAGGTTTAGGATTAGGTTTGTCCATAGTGAAAGGTTTTGTGGATGCACATAAGGGTAAAGTCTTTGCTGAAAACAGGAAAAATGGTGGTGCTAAATTTATAATACAAATTCCAACACCAGAGTCCGAAATTACAGAAATTAATTAGACAAAAATGAACGAGATAGATACTATCCTGATAGTTGATGACGAAATCCAGATTCGGAGATTGCTAGAGATTACATTGTCGGCAAATGGTTTTAATGTAATACATTCTATGTGTGGAAAGGATGGATTAGTTGATGCCGCCACTCATAATCCTTCGTTAATTATTCTGGATTTAGGTTTGCCAGATATCGATGGTCAGGAAATTTTAAAAAGGTTAAGGGAATGGTACACTAGACCCGTTATTATTTTGTCTGTTCGAAATTCGGAGGAGGATATAATTACAGCGCTAGATAACGGGGCAAATGATTATATCACTAAGCCATTCAGAAGTGGCGAGTTACTTGCTCGTATTCGGGTAGCAAAACGTTATAGTGAGATAAACCAAAATGAGCCAATTTGTGAATTTGGTGATCTTTCTGTGGATATGCTAAACCATATTGCACGTAAAGGTGATGAAATATTAAAATTAACGTCAACAGAGTTTGCATTGCTTAGTTTGTTTGTGAAGAATAGTGGACGTGTTTTAACTCATAAATTTATTTTAAGACAAGTATGGGGTTTTGGTTATGTTGAACAAACCCAGTATTTAAGGGTATTTGTTGCTCAACTTAGAAAGAAAATAGAGAAAAACCCTTCAAAACCCGAATTGCTTATTACTGAATCTGGCATTGGTTATCGTTTTGGTGAATAGAACATAATTTAAGTTTACTACTCTATAAAAATCACCTATTTTTACAGAAAAATATTCGATGGAGTACAAACTTACTTCTGAGTTTAAGCCGTCGGGCGACCAACCCGAGGCCATTAGGCAACTTACCGAGGGGTTGGAGCGGGGCGATAGGTATCAAACCTTGCTTGGTGTTACAGGTTCTGGCAAAACCTTTACAATTGCCAATGTGGTTGCTAAGGCTAACAGGCCTGTACTTGTACTCAGCCATAACAAAACGTTAGCGGCTCAACTTTACGGTGAGTTTAAGAGTTTTTTTCCAGATAATGCCGTTGAATATTTTGTATCGTATTACGATTATTACCAACCCGAGGCTTACTTGCCCGTTACCGATACTTACATTGAGAAGGATTTATCCATTAACGATGAGATTGAGAAGTTAAGGCTTAGCGCAACATCATCGCTACTTTCTGGTCGTAAGGATGTTATTGTGGTTTCATCGGTTTCGTGCCTTTACGGTATTGGCAATCCTCAGGATTTTTACAACAGTACAATTCACTTAAGTGTTGGGCAACGTATAGGTCGAAATCAATTTCTACGTCAATTGGTGGATAGTTTGTACTCGCGGAACGAGGTGGAGTTTAAGCGTGGAACGTTCCGTGTAAAGGGCGATAGTGTTGATGTTTACCTCGCATACGGCGATAGGGGTGTGAGGGTGATTTTTTGGGGTGATGATATTGAGGCGTTGGAGGTTTTCGACCCAATTAGCGGACGACTTATCGATACTTTTACCGAAACGGTGATATACCCTGCAAATATTTTTATTGCAGGAAAGGAACGCATGACTCAGGCCATTTACCAGATTCAGGATGATATGATGAAGCAGGTTGAGTACTTCAAGAGTATCGATAGACACGCAGAGGCTAAAAGGCTTCATCAACGTGTTGAGTACGATTTGGAGATGATTCGTGAGTTGGGCTATTGCCCAGGGATTGAGAACTACTCGCGCTACTTTGATGGCCGTCCGCCCGGTATGCGTCCATTCTGTTTGCTTGATTATTTCCCGAAGGATTTTATAATGGTTATTGACGAGAGTCATGTTACTATTCCGCAAATACGCGCGATGTATGGTGGCGATAACTCCCGAAAGCAAACCCTGGTTGAGTACGGTTTCCGTTTGCCTGCGGCAATAGACAATAGACCCTTGAAGTTCGATGAGTTTGAAGGGTTAATAGGTCAAACTATTTATGTGAGTGCAACGCCTGCCGATTATGAGTTGCAGAAGTGTCAAGGTGTTGTGGTGGACCAAGTGGTGCGCCCTACCGGATTGTAGGACCCAATTATATACGTTAAGCCCAGTTTAAATCAGGTTGACGATTTGATTGGCGAGATTAATCGATGCGTGGAGTTGGACGAGCGTGTGTTGGTTACTACGCTTACAAAGCGTATGGCAGAGGAACTAGTGAAGTATCTGGCTAAAATCAACATTCGTTGCCGCTACATCCACTCCGATGTTGACACCTTAGAGCGTGTGCAAATTATGGAAGACCTGCGCAAAGGGTTGTTCGATGTATTGGTGGGTGTAAACTTGCTGCGTGAGGGACTAGATTTGCCAGAGGTGTCTTTGGTTGCCATATTGGATGCCGATAAGGAAGGATTCCTGCGCTCTGCGCGTTCGTTAACGCAAACATCAGGCCGTGCAGCACGTAATATCAATGGAAAGGTAATAATGTATGCCGATAAGATTACCGAATCGATGCGTATAACCATTGAGGAAACCAATCGTCGACGTGAAAAGCAGTTAAAGTATAACGAGCAGAACGGAATTACTCCAACACAAATTGTGAAGGCCAAAACATCAATACTTGGAGGTAAACTTACAACTGGTCAAACTGTAAATGTTTATGTTGAGCCCGAAAAGGTTGATTATGCAGCTGACCCCGTGGTGCAATACATGAGCAAGGAGCAACTTGTAAAAGCAATTGATAAGGCTAAAAGGTCGATGGAGAAGGAGGCTAAAGAACTCAATTTTATTGAGGCTGCTCGGTATAGAGACGAGATGTATGCTTTACAAAAAATGCTTGAAGGAAAATAAGTTGGTTTTTTCAACTGACTTTTAAAATATCCAGTTCAACATTGCTATTGTTCAGCCAATTTCATAAATTGCTATAAAATTGGTTGTTATGGCTGCAAAATCAAATTTATCGAGATTATTCAAAGTCTCTATTCTGTTTGCAATTCTAATCGTTGGATTGCTTCTTGCTTCCGACTCGTTTGCAAACGATTCAGTGGTTTCGCAAACTGCAGATACTGTACTGGTGAAATCGCATCAGTTGCAAGAACAGCACCAGGCCGTTGAACAGGAGGGACAATCGGGGCATGGAACAAACCTTGCTCCGCTATTATTCATTATTATCTCGTTGTTTGTTGGAACAGCAACTCGCCATTTGCTTAAAAAGGGTCCGCTGCCATATACAATATCTTTATTAATAATTGGATTGCTATTGGGCGTTTTAACACGTTCAGAGATTCTTCAGCAATTCGGAATGGTGGCAATTGCTGATTCTGTAAAGTGGGCAGGTAGCATAGACCCGCATTTAATTCTATATCTTTTCTTGCCAACATTGATTTTTGAGGCAGCTTATGCACTTCACTTACATACTTTCAAGAAATCCTTGGTAAATTCATTAATCCTAGCAATTCCTGGAATTGTAGTTGCTATGATTATTACTGCGTTGTTTGTGATGATGATTAATAGCCTTGGTCTTGGATTGGGGCATTGGACTTGGATTATAGCATTTTTATTTGGCGCAATTGTTAGCGCAACGGACCCTGTGGCAGTGGTTGCCATACTTAAAGAGGTTGGAGCAAGTAAAAAACTTTCCACTATAACAGAAAGCGAATCGATGCTGAACGACGGAACTGCAATTGTGTTCTTTTTGGCAATATTTGCTTTGGTTGTAGGCGATAATTCTGGAGGTAACGCATTTATTCAATTCTTTAAGATTTCGCTTGGTGGTGTTGTTGTGGGAGGTGCTGTTGGCTGGCT
>JAEXVC010000265.1 GCA_023406715.1 Bacteroidota bacterium
AACTTATTCTACATTATCTCATTCTCAAATTATCTCATTCTCACATTGACTTATTCTCTCACTCCCAAATTAACTCATTGTCTAATTTTTATGCTACCTTTGCTCAAATTTAAATGCTTATTTATGTTGATTTCGATGACAGGTTACGGCAAGGCCGAAGTAGAATTTGGTTCAAAAAAAATTATTGCCGAGATACGCTCTTTAAATAGCAAACAGCTCGATTTGAATGTGAGATTACCTCAAATATACCGTGAGATTGAGATGGAGATTCGTTCTCTGATTTCGCAGCAGTTGGTTAGAGGCAAGGTAGATTTTCAGGTAACCTACGAGGATTCAACCGATTCGACGGCTGTTCCAATTAATGGAGAGGTATTTGCATCGTACTATAATCAACTTACTCAGATTTCAGATAAGCACAACATCGATATTAATGGTGAGCCAATCCTTCAGACTATACTTCGCCTGCCCGATGTGTTGAAGGTACAAAAGGACGAAACAACTGATGCAGAATGGAATGCTGTGAAGGAAGCAACCAGTAAAGTCCTTGAGCAAATTATCAAGTTCAGAGTTCAGGAGGGCAATGTTCTTGAGAAAGATATCCTGATGCGCGTTGATTTGATACTAAGTTTACTGGAGAAAGTTGAACCTTATGAGAAGCAACGCATAAACGATGTTCGTAGTAGGCTAATTGATAATCTTAACGGAATATCGAAGGATATTAAACTCGACTCCGATAGGTTTGAGCAAGAGGTAATTTACTACCTCGAAAAACTTGATGTTACTGAGGAGAAAGTTCGTTTACGTAACCACTGCAAATACTTTATTGATACAGTTAAACTCGATGAGCCCGTTGGCCGGAAATTGGGCTTTATAGCCCAAGAAATGGGTCGCGAGATTAACACTCTGGGTTCAAAGGCCAACAATGCCGATATTCAGAAATTAGTTGTGATGATGAAGGATGAGTTGGAAAAGATTAAGGAGCAATCGTTGAATATTTTATAGTTGCAAGAGAGAGGTTGGATGCGGTAGGAAAAGGTAATTTTTTTTATCTGACACTTCACCCAGAAAAAAACTGCACTAAGTTTACTTAAACAAAAAAGAATTCTTATTATTGCCATATTCAATTGATTATGGAAGGGAAATTACTCATATTTTCAGCACCGTCTGGTGCAGGTAAAACAACCATTGTAAAGCATTTGCTTTCAAAATATAATACTCTTGAGTTTTCGGTATCGGCGTGCAGTAGAGCACCCCGAAATGGCGAGGTTAATGGGGTTGATTACCACTTTCTTTCAGTGGAAGATTTTAGAAAGCGTATTGCGAACAATGAATTTGTAGAGTGGGAGGAGGTTTATCCTGGTTCGTACTACGGAACTTTATGGTCTGAGGTATACAGAATTTGGGAAAAGGGGCATCACGTTATGTTTGATGTGGATGTTAAGGGCGGAGTAAATCTTAAAAAGAAGTTTCCCGCAAACTCATTGGCTGTGTTTGTAATGCCACCATCAATAGATGAACTCCGTGCCAGATTAATTAAACGTGGAACAGAGACCGACAACTCAATAAGTGTTAGGGTAGGGAAGGCGCGGGAGGAGATGGAGTATGCCAACCAGTTCGATGTAATTATAGTGAATAAACAGGTTGAAACCGCATTCTACGAAGCAGAAAAGGCGGTTGAAACATTCATAAATAAGTAGGATATGAAGGCAGGATTGTTTTTTGGTTCGTTCAATCCAATTCATACAGGGCATTTGGTTATTGCCGAGTATCTTTTGGAGTTTTCGGATTTAGATGAGATTTGGTTTGTTATAAGCCCTCAAAATCCGTTGAAGGATAAGAATATCCTGATTTCGGACGAGCATAGGCTTAATATGCTCCGCTTGGGTGTTCCGGAAAACAATAAACGGTTAAAAATATGCGAGGTGGAACTTGGAATGCCTCGTCCATCCTATACGGTGGATACTTTAAAAGAGTTAGCAAGGCTTTATCCAAGTAATGAGTTTGTTATTTTGATGGGCTCCGATTCGGTTAAAACACTAAATCAGTGGAAGGATTACGAAACCTTAATTAATAACTGGGATATTTATGTTTATCCTAGGGAAGGTGCTGCAATATTTATGAAATTTCCATCTAGTCGATTTTCTCTTATCGATGCTCCGGTTTTGGGAATATCGTCAACTCAAATAAGGGCGTTGGTTGAAAAAGGTCAGAATGTTTCGGGCTATGTGCCCGATGATGTCTGGGATTATATTTCCAGAAATCATCTTTACGGTTATAAAAAATCAACTGTTTGCCATGGGTAGTAGGGATATTGTGTTGAGTTTGATTGAGAGTCAGGAAATTGATAAGGCTTTAGATTTCGTAAGTAAGTTGCCCGAGAGCGAGGCTGAAACTTGGTATCTTAAGGGAAAAGTATTTTCGCGTAATGGTAATATGCGGGAGGCTTTAAGTTGTTTCAATAAGGCTGTGGCTATTGACCCAAAGCACGAAGAGGCTACCGTTATGATTGAAATATCAACTAGTATATACTCTTTTAAGGACCCGAATTTGTTCAACCACTAATAAAAAAAAGCCCCGAAAGGGGCTTTTCTCATAATCAGAGTTTATGATTACTGCTTAACAATGTCCATTCCTTTTTGAATAGCCTCTTGGTTCATTGGAATTAAGTGGTGGTGACGTGAAGGAAGTGATTTCTCTAATCCTTTAATTACGTTCTCCATCTTAACAATAGGCTTAACCTTTAGGAAAGCACCAAGAACAATCATATTGAAGGTTTTAGCGCTTTTAAGCCTTGCAGCTTCTTCGGCAGCCTCAATCTTGCAAATCTTGATATCCTTACGTTCTGGATGGCGTGTAATACCATTTGGGTCGTAAATTAACGTACCACCGGGTTTAACCATTTTCTCGAACTTATCCATCGATTGTTGGTTAAGGATAATGGCTGTGTCAAATTCCTGAAGGATTGGAGAGCTGATACGTGAATCGCTAATGATAACGGTAACGTTTGCTGTACCTCCGCGCATTTCTGGACCATATGATGGCATCCAAGCAACCTCTTGACCTTGCATGATTCCTGAGTATGCAAGGATTTTACCCATCGAAAGTACTCCTTGGCCACCAAATCCGGCTATAATGATTTCTTCTGTCATTTTCTTTTTGGATTTTAATAGTTAATAATCCTATTCATCTTTCATATCGCCAAGTGGGTAGTATGGGAACATGTGTTCAACCATCCACTCGTTCGATTTAACTGGAGAAAGTTTCCAGCCAGAGTTACAGGTTGATACAACTTCAATAAACGAAGTTCCTTTTTTCTTACCTGTATTCTCCAATGCTTTAGTAATAGCCTTTTTCAGTTTGCGAACTGCTGCAGGAGTATGAGCTGCTTGGCGTGTAACGTAGCAAGTGCCTGGTAATTGAGCTATTAACTCTGTAATCTTCAATGGCTGACCAGTCATTTTCACATCGCGTCCGTAAGGAGATGTTGCTGTTGGCATACCTTCTAGTGTAGTTGGAGCCATTTGACCACCAGTCATACCGTAAATACCGTTGTTGATGAAAATAACCATCATTTTCTCGCCACGGTTGCAAGCATGGATAATCTCTGCAGCACCAATAGATGCTAAGTCGCCATCACCCTGATATGTGAAAACATATTTTTCTGGATATAAGCGGTTTATTGCTGTAGCAACAGCAGGAGCTCTACCGTGAGCAGCCTCTTGCCAGTCGATATGTAAATAGTTGTATGCAAGTACCGCGCAACCTACAGGAGTAACACCAATGGTTTTTTCCTGAATATTTAGTTCGTCAATAACTTCTGCTAGAACCTTATGAACAACACCATGGGTACAGCCAGGGCAGTAGTGCATAATGTTGTCGGTTAAAACCTTTGTTTTTGAGTAAACAAGGTTTTCCTCTTTAATTATATCTTTGATATCCATTGTGCTTAGCCGTTAATTATTTGTTCTTCTAATGCCTTAACTACCTCGTTTGGAGTAGGAATTACACCACCCATACGACCATAATGTTGAACTTTTACTTTACCCTCAACTGCTAAACGAACGTCTTCAACCATTTGGCCAGCGCTCATTTCAACAGCAAGAATACCTTTTACCTGACCAAGCATTGATTGGATTGCTTTAGTTGGGTAAGGGAAAAGGGTAATAGGGCGTAGCAATCCAACTTTGATGCCTTTTTCGCGAGCAATTTCAATTGCTTTTTGACAAATACGGCTCGATGAACCATAAGCAACAAGTAGATAGTCTGCATCGTCGCAAGCAATTTTCTCAAAACGAACCTCTTTCTCCTCAATTTCTTTGTATTTCCTTTGAAGTTTAAGGTTGAATTGCTCCTGACGGTAAGCATCTAAGTCAAGCGAAGTAATAATATTACGTTCACGATTTGCTGGTTTACCAGTGGTAGCCCAACTTCCATAACGTTTAACAACTTCTTCGTTGGTTAGTCTTGGTTTATAATCACCTACATTTACTTTTTCCATCATTTGGCCAATAACGCCGTCGGATTGGATTTGAACAGGATTTCTGTATTTGAATGCAAGTTCAAAGCCAAGGTCTACAAAATCGTACATTTCTTGAACTGAAGCTGGAGCAAGTACGATTAATCTATAATCGCCGTGTCCACCACCTTTTGTAGCTTGGAAATAGTCGCTTTGTGCAGGCTGGATAGTTCCCAAGCCGGGGCCTCCACGAACCACGTTAACAACCAAGCAAGGTAACTCAGCACCAGCAATGTAGGTGATACCTTCTTGCTTTAAGCTAACACCGGGGCTCGACGATGATGTCATTACTTTTTTGCCGCAACCAGCACCACCGTAAACCATATTAATAGCGGCAACTTCACTCTCCGCCTGTAGAACAACCATTCCTGTTTCCTCCCAAGGCTTGCGAGCCATAAGGGTTTCCATTACTTCGGATTGAGGGGTAATGGGGTAGCCAAAATAACCATCGCAACCACAACGAATTGCAGCTTCGGCTATAGCTTCATTACCCTTCATTAATTTAAGTTCTGCCATTGTTTTGTAATTAATATTTTCAAATATTTAATTCTTTGTTTAGGCGTTAGCCTCAGTTTTCACTTTGTAAACCGAAATAACTGTATCGGGACAAACTATTGCGCAGTTTGCGCAGCCAATACAAGCCTCTGGGTTCGACATATAGGCGTAGTTGTAACCTTTGCCATTCACCTCTTTAGCCAAGTCAATTACTTTTGAGGGACAAGCAACAACGCAAAGGCCGCAACCTTTACATTTTTCTACGTCAACTACAATTGCTCCTCTTACTTTTGCCATAATATTTATGTTTAAAAAATGATTAGTTTATTTTGATTGCTTTGATTTACTTAATTGGATGATTCTCGTGGAATTTTTTCAACCTAAATTCCAAATCGTTGAATTGTGTTTTGCTAACCTGCGATACGCAAGCACGTAATCCCTCGGTACGCTCACTACCTGTAATGGCAAGCGATATTGCGCTAACACCATAGTATAATAGTTCCTCTATTAAATCTTCGCCCGTGAAACCGGGATACGAAATGGTAAAGTAGAAACCATCGGCAAGTGGCTTGTCCTCGTCCATATCGTAAACTATTTTGAAACCGTTATCTGTAAAGAGTTTCTTCATTATTTTGGCTTTTTCGCCATACTCTTTTACTGCATCAACAAAGTTGAAAGTGCCATCGTTGGCAGCTTTAAGCATTGCTGCTAAACCGTATTGAACAGAATGGCAAACACCTGAAGAAAGCGAGTAAACAGCGCCGTAAATCATTGCATAGCCAAATTCATCGGAGCTGAAAAATCGTTTCAAATCAGGGAAACGACGTGAGTAAAGGTCGTTGCTTATTACTAAACATCCAATTCGTTGTCCGGCATATGAAAATGCTTTTGAACTAGATATTAGCAATAACCAATTTTTAGTAAAGTTTGCTACTGTTGGTTGGTAAGGAGGAACACCTGGCTTGGATAAATCCTTACGGAAATCCATTGCGAAGTAAGCCAAATCCTCAATAACAATTACATCGTAGGTTGTGGCAAGTTCACCTATGGTTTTTAGTTCACTATCGGTAAAGCAAATCCACGATGGATTGTTAGGGTTTGAGTAAATAATAGTAGATATATTACCCCTTTTAAGGTATGATTCGAGTTTTTCGCGTAGTTTATCGCCACGATAGTTGTACACATCAAAGGTTTCGTAGTTCATTCCAAGCACACGTAGTTGCTGTTTTTGAACAGGGAAACCTGGGTCGATGAATAAAACTGTGTCCTTTTGTGCGTTGCAACGGTTAGTCAAAAGGAACGATGCCATACCTCCTTGCATTGAACCTACGGTAGGAATACAGCATTTTTCCTCAACATCAATATTGATAAAGTTTTTTACAAAACGAGATATTTCCTTTTTAAGTTCAGGAACACCATCAATTAATGGATATTTCGATGCGACACCTCTTTTAAGTGCTTCAATTTCGGCGTTAATCCCAATTTCGGTAGGTTCCAAGCCTGGAACACCCATTTCCATTCTAATGAACTTTTGTCCGCTAGCCGCTTCAATTTTGTTAACTAGGCTTACAACTTCACGAATAGATGCCTTTCCAACTTTTGGAAGCTTCGATTCTTCAATTTTAGCCTTAACAATATCGTATGGAATTGGTGTATTATTCATGGTAAAGTTAGTTTTTTTTAAAATTATCAATATTATTATTTAATTGATAGTCAAACTAATAAACTCTATTTAAAGTTGTAAATACCCATTAAATCAGAAGTACAAGTTTAGTAATAATTTTCGATAAAATATATGATTTTTAGTTTAAATATGTTACAATTTGTAATCAATTTACATAAATATATTATTTAAAACTGTGAAATATGTTAAAAATGATTATAAAATGTAACTGCGGAATTGGCCGATTGATACTTTGTGCTGATTTTACTGCTCGAATAATATGATTTTAGGAATGAAAAAAGCCAGACTCAGTCTGGCTTTTCAAATGGATTTATAATAATTACAACAATTTACTTTTTAGTTCTTTCACCCAGTTCTCAATTCGGGCTTTGGTTTTTTCGGGCTCAAAATCCTCATCAATAGGTAATCCAATGAATTTTCCGTTAATCACCGCTTCGGATTCAATGAATTCATAATCCTCTACGTTGCAATGGCCAGTTATTTGCGCTCCTTTTTCTATGAAAAGTTTAGCTAGGATTCCCATTCCATCTACAAATTGCCTTGCATATGTTAGGTGGTTTCCAGTACCAAAGAATGCGAATACCTTACCATTTACGCTAATCTTATCAATCTCGGGGCGGAAACCATCCCAATCGTTTTTGTGATTTTGACTATTCCAGGTTTCTGTTCCTAAAGTTGAGCAACCCATTATTACAACATCGTATTGGTTTATCATCGATGCGGAGCAATCCTTAATTGGATAAATGTCAACTTTAACATCACCAAAGGCTTGTTTAATAAGGTTTGCTGTTTTTTCTGTTGAACCTCCAGTAGGTCCATAGAATAGTCCAATTTTTTTCATAGGTATGTATGATTTAGTTTTATCAATTTATAGTATTGCTAAAAGTAATTAAATACCTTGAAACTATCAACAATCAATATCTATTTTCCGCTCCCCTTTAAACTTGCTATGGCCAGCAATACTCCTAAAGCAATACCTAGAACTGCTGCAAAAAGCACTTGAAAATCTGCTGGAAGTAAGAATGTTAGTGTGTGTGCTGGTATCCAGAAAAATGGAATTGTTTTGGCAAAAACAAAACTCCACTGCACCTTCCAGTTTATAGTTGATAGTATTTCACCAAACTTAATTGGCTTTAACAACCCAAGAATTGTTCCACCATTATTTACAATATGAGTATCGGTAACTTTGTGAACAGTCATCATAACTGGGGCGTAGATAATGTTCATTGCAGCACTAATGGAGAATGCTACAAAGACTTTAGATAATGAAAGTGATTCTTTCATTACTACTGGTGCATTCTCAATGCCCATATATGCTAGGAATACAGGAACTCCTGTTGCAAACAGCACGAAAGCCAACTTAATGGTTAATCCTAAAAATCCCCAAACAATGGCGCGGGGAATTAGTCCAAACCCTTTTTGATTGTAGTTTCCAGTGCGAATTCTTAGTCCAATGGCTTCGCCAAAGGTTGCTAAAACAGCAAATTTGATGAAACTCATTATCATTCCGTGGTTTGCGTTGTAATCAACATAGAAGTTGTACACGGTTTCCGATACAAAAAAGGGCAGTAGCAAAAGTGCTGTTGCTGCAATTACTATAATGTCGTTACGTTTCATATTTTTTTTAAGTGACAAGTGACAAAGTGACGAGTGACCTTTTGTAACCTGTCACTCGTCATCTGTCACTATATTTATTGACCAAAATACCTATTAAATGCTTCCGATGCTTGCTTTGCAATTTTATCCCATCGGGTGGCAACCATAATCAGAAGTAGAATTATCATTCCAATTAGAAGTTTCTCATTGGTTGTCATATTCTTCCATCTATCCTTGATTGACATAGTGATAAGTTTTATTGATTATTTCTCAATTCTGATACGAGCATCAACTGCGACAACTTTATCCTTTGAACCTAAAAGAGGATTTAAGTCCATTTCGAAGATTTCAGGAGCAACTGTAACAAGCGCAGACACTCTGCTTACCATTTCGGTAAACATCTCCTCATTTACAGGCTCTTGACCACGTGCACCTTTAATAATGCCGTAGCTCTTTAGTCCACGAATCATACTTTTTGCCTCGTTTGTATCAATTGGTGCTATTCCTGCCTTAACATCTTTAAGAACCTCAATAAAAATACCACCTAAACCGCAGAGCACCATATGTCCGAATTTATCCTCGCGTTTTGCGCCAATGAATAGTTCAACACCTTTAAGCATAGGCTGAATTAGGATTGCAGTGGTATCCTTAATCTTAATCATTCTGTCGAATTCGCTGGCAACAGTCTTTTCGTCCTTTACGTTGAGCGAAACACCACCAACATCGGACTTGTGAACTGGGCCAACAACCTTCATTACAACTGGGAATCCAAGTTTCTTTGCCGATTCAATTGCATCGGTTTGGGTTGTTACTATGGCTTCGCCAGCGCGGTAAATACCTGCAGCATCGAGTAAATCTTGAACCTGTTCTGGTTGGAGATAACCATTACCTGCATTATCAATCACCTTGCGAATTTTTGCCTCGTCAACTTTTGGTAGAGTTGGTTTCTCTGGTGCTGGTTTTGATGTGTGGTATATTTTTGATAGTGCGTTTCCAAAAGTAACCTCATCGGGGAAGTTGATGCGACCTTTAGCGATGAAGTGGTCTATTTCATCCTTCACGTTGATAATTGAAGGAAGAATTGGGAATATTGGTTTGCGGCACTCCCTCATTTTCTGGTCAAGCAAGTCGTATACATCGTAAACAGGGAATAATCCGGGGCTACCAAATATTACAGCCATTGCATCGATATGGTCAAAGTCCTTCTCGCAGGCATCAATTATAAATCCAAGTTGCTCGGCAGTACCTGTAGCCAAAAAATCGATTGGGTTTGCAACCGATGAACCAGCAAAAAGTTTTGCAAGCAATTCCTTTGCTTTTGGACCTTCAATTGCAGGAACTTCCAACCCGTTATTCGATAGAGAGTCGGTTAGCATAACTGCAGGACCACCAGCGTGGGTGATAACCGCAATGTTTTTCCCTTGTAATTCGGGGTGCATAAATATTGATGCCACAGTGGTTAATTCATCTCTTCCGGAGCAGCGAACAATACCTGCTTTACGGAAAAGCGCATCAACAGCAACATCGCTGCTTGCTAAAGCACCAGTATGGCTCGATGCAGCACGGCTACCTGCCGATGAACTGCCTGCTTTTACTGCAGCAATCCTACATCCTTTACGAATTAACGATGATGCGTGTTTTAATAATTTTTGAGGTTGATTTACGCTCTCAACATATAGTAATTTAACTCTTGAACTGGTTTTTGGGTCGAACGACTCATCTAAGTATTCCAAAATCTCTTCAACACCCATTTGAGCGCTATTTCCAACGGAGTAAACGCTGTTGAAGGTTAACCCTTTAGGCATACCCGATTCCATAATGAACACGGCAGTTGCACCTGAACCCGAAACAAAGTCAACTCCTTTTGGGTCGAACTTTGGAACTGGTGTGGTGAATACGCCAGCATAGTTGGTGTTCATCATTCCAATACAATTGGGGCCAATAAGGCATCCGCCTGTTTGGTTGATTGTATCAACAATTTGTTGCTCTAACTTAGCACCTTCCTCGCTTTCCTCGTGAAATCCAGCCGAAAGAATGATGAATGCTTTGGTCGATTTTTGCTTTGCTAACACCTCCACTGTTTGTGGGCAAAACTTAGCGGCAATAGCCAGAATGGCTAAATCAACCTGAGGCAATTCTGCCACATCGCGGAACGACTTAATTCCTTGAACATTATCGAGTTTTGGGTTTACAACGTATAAATCGCCCTTGAAGTGATGGTCTATAAGGTTTTTCAACACTTTGCCACCGGGCTTTTGGATATCGTCGGAACCACCAACCACTACAATACTCTTTGGGTCTAGAAGTTGCTTAGTTATCATAATATTGTTGATTTTATTGTTTTCTTTTTCTAAATCGATTGCAAACGTATGGCAATTTAGGGAGAATAACAAGATGAGAAAAGTTGTTTTTGGACATAAGTCAATGTGTCAATTTGAAAATTTGACAATGTGATAATGAGAGAGTAAGAGAATGAGTTAATTTGAGAGTGAGAGAATAAGTCAATGAGTTAATTTGAAAATTTTGAGAGCATTGAAACGGGTTTAAAATTCAGAATAATAAACTTCGAGTGTAAAAAAAAGCCCCAATGGGGCGCTAGCAATAGCCCCGAGTTTCAACTCGGGGATTAGAATGTGTATAGGTTAAAAGCGATGCACGGAATAACTATGGTTTGAAAAATTTTAGAATGTTTGCATCGCAAAGGATAGATATTGGTATGCAACAATGATAGATTGAAATGGACAGGCCTAATAATCTAGTGAATCAATAGCTTATTAACTTATTAACTCAACAACCAATAACCTAATAGCTCACACTCCAATCAACATCAACAAAAAATAATATCTTTGCAGACTATCATATATAAATAGAGGTAAAATGTTTGAGGATAAAGGGGAGAAGCGTAGGCCTGTAATATTGGTTTCCAACGACGATGGCTACAAGGCTAAAGGCATTGAGGCATTAATTGAAATGGTAAAACCTTTCGGTAGAATTGTTGTGGTTGCTCCAGAGGAGGGCAATTCAGGTATGTCGCACGCAATTACCATTAAAACTCCGCTTAGGATGAAGCACCGTAAGCGTACCGATGATGTTGAGATGTACAGCGTAAACGGAACTCCTGTTGATTGCGTTAAGTTGGCAATGAGCCAAATTTTTACAACCCCGCCTGATTTGGTTGTTTCTGGAATAAATCATGGCTCCAACTCATCAATAAGCATTATTTATAGTGGAACAATGGCTGCTGCTATTGAGGGGTGCTTGTACGATATTCCTTCAATTGGCTTTTCTTTACTCGATTATGAGGAAAATCCAGATTTTACCGCCTCTGTTCAGTTTGGAAAAATTGTGGTTAAAAATGTATTGGAGAACGGCTTATCGAAGGGATGTTGCTTGAATGTGAATATTCCTGTTTTACCTGCCGATAAGATTAAGGGTATAAGATTAGCCCGTCAAAACCAAGGAACTTGGCGCGAGGAGTTTGAGAAGCGAACCGACCCACGAGGTGTAAATTACTACTGGCTTACAGGTTACTTCCATAACGAGGAGCCAGAATCGACCGATACAGATGAGTGGGCTTTAAATAATGGCTATATATCAGTTGTTCCAATTCAGGTAGATTTGACAAACTACAAGGAGATGGAACGCATAAAGAACTGGAACTTCGATTTAAATTCAGCAAACTATGAACCAAGGAAAATTTAATAAACCAATAATTGGCTTTGTTGGAGGTCTTGTTGTACCTATAATCACGCTTGTTGTGATATACTTTTCCCTCTATAGTGGGAGTAGTTTTTTTGCATTCCTTGAAATTTCATGGATTCAGAGGAATCTTTCAAAACTTTTATCTTTATCGATGTTGCCCAATCTTGGCTTGTTTTTTGCTTTTATTTGGACTAATAAACTAAAATCGGCGCAGGGAGTTCTTGGTACAACCATTATCTTGGCGTTTATAATCATTATTCTATGTTTTGTTTAAAATATTCAATTATGCGGTATTATATTGTTGCAGGTGAGGCCTCGGGCGATTTACACGCATCGAACCTAATGAAAGGTATTAAGGAGAAAGACCCCGATGCAGAGTTTCGTTACTTTGGTGGCGATTTAATGCAGGAGCAGGGCGGTATTCTTGTTAAACACTACCGCGATATGGCCTTTATGGGTTTCCTTGAGGTTCTTCTCAACCTCAAAACCATATCCAACAATATGAAACTCTGCAAAATTGACATTCGTGAGTTTAATCCAGATGTGCTTATTCTTGTAGATTATCCTGGCTTTAATCTTCGAATTGCAAAGTATGCAAAGCAGTTAGGGATAAAGGTGTTCTACTACATTGCCCCAAAGGTTTGGGCTTGGAAGGAGGGTCGTGTAAAAATCTTGAAGCAGTTTGTGGATAAACTTTTTATTATTTTCCCTTTTGAGATTGAATACTTCAAAAAGCACGGTATTGAACCCGTTTATGAGGGAAATCCGAGTCCCGATGCCATTGAATCGAAAGTTAAAGAATCGCCTACGTTCGATGAATTTACTGCTAAGAATGACTTATCGCATAAACCAATAATTGCTTTAGTTGCTGGTAGCCGTAAGCAGGAAATTAAGTATAATTTGCCTGTGATGCTGAAAATGGTTGACCGATTCCCCGATTATCAGTTTGTAATTGCTGGTGCTCCATCATTATCGGAATCAACCTATGCACCATATATAGCAGGCAAAAACGTAAAATTAATTTTCGGACAAACATATCCGCTATTAAAATCTAGTACATTGGCTTTTGTAACATCGGGAACTGCAACTCTTGAGGCTGCCCTGTTAAATGTTCCACAGGTTGTTTGCTATAAGGGGAACTTCTTTTCAATGATTATAGCGTGGATGGTAATCAAGGTAAAATACATCTCCCTTGTGAATCTTAATATGGAGACTGAGGTTGTTAGGGAGTTGAAACAGTACGATTTAACACCGAGTAATTTGTATGCCGAGGCCATTAAGTTAGTTCCTGGAACCGAGGAGCGTAAGGTTATGCTTGACAACTACGCAAAGTTACGCCAAATGTTAGGCGAAACGGGAACATCCAAACGTGTTGGTGCTAAAATGGTTGAATTTATTAGCAAGTAATTAATTGCCTATGAACAGATATATTATTGCTTTAGGATTTCTTATTCTTGGCAATTTCACTGGGTTTTCGCAAAAAATAAGTGTAAGTATTTTCAACGATACTAAGCTATCAACAGTACTTATAACTCCCACAAAGGGAAATTATAAGTTGATTTTAGGCGATACTCAGGAATCGCTACGCGAGAACCAGATTCTTTACCTTAGTCGTTCGGGCGATTCAGTAATGGTGCGCGATGCCAATCGCAATTTGGGAACTTGGAAACGAGTATCGATTGTTGGCGAAACCAACGAGGATGTTATCCGTGTTAAACCAATTATGCCTGCAAGTCCAGCACGTTTATACGACGATAACCTGAGTTTCTACGTGGAGTTCGATAGAATTATGGCTATCAACCTGATAGATGAGGAGAAATATATTGCCGCAGTGGTTGAAGCCGAAGGTGGTCCTAATAAAGAGGATGAGTTCTACAAAGCACAGGCTTTAATTGTACGTACCTATACTTTTACTCATTTGCAAAAGCACAGTGCGGAAGGGTTTAACCTTTGCGATGGCACTCATTGTCAAGCCTACAAAGGACGAAGCGAAAAGGACGATGACATTTACACTGCAACTTCCGATACCAAGGATTTAATCATTGTTGATTCGTTGAATAGACCAATAACCGCTGCTTTTCACGCAAACTGTGGTGGTCAAACAGCCAATTCTGGTGATGTTTGGGTAGAGTCATTGCCATACCTCACGTCTGTTCCTGATAAGTACTGTTCAAGTTCGCGTAGTGCTTTCTGGGAGCGCAGAGTTCCATTGAAGGAATGGAAAGAATTTCTTGTAAAGGAGGGAGTGGATACCTTAAAGATAGTGAAGAACTCGGAAATGAATTTTGAACCGAGAACACGTCCCAAAACTTATACTGTTTATGGCATAGATATTCCAACAACAAAAATTCGTAAGCAATTTAAGTTGCGCTCTGCTTGGTTCTCAATATCGGTTTTTAAAACCGAGGTGCGTTTTTCCGGTAAAGGCTATGGTCACGGAGTTGGTCTTTGTCAGGATGGTGCAATGAGTATGGCTACTCGAGGCTGGATCTACGATAAAATTATTGAGTACTACTACAAAGGCGTTAAAATAGTTAATGCTAATACTGTTAATGCTACTGATGTGAAATTGGATACATTGAATGTTCAGGAACATCCCGAGTCAGAGCAAATGCAGTTACCTCCAGATTTTCATAAACAACACAGGCAAAATTAATTACTACGATGTTTGCAATATTCACAAAGGAATTAAAGGATTTTTTTTCGTCGCTAACTGGTTACATCTCAGCAATAGTATTTCTTCTGATTATTGGCTTGATGATGTGGGTGATCCCTGGCGATTTGAATGTTTTGGATAGCGGTTACGCTACTCTCGATTCACTTTTCTCAATTGCTCCTTGGGTATTTCTTTTCCTTGTTCCAGCGGTTACAATGCGGACTTTTTCCGAGGAAAAGCGCTCAGGCACTATTGAGTTGATTTTAACCCGACCAATTTCCGACACCCAAATGGTGCTAGGTAAATTCTTTGCATCGGTAGTGCTTGTGCTTATCATTTTAATTCCGGCTTTACTGTTTTACCTATCGGTTTACTTGTTGGGAAATCCTGTTGGAAATATCGATACTGGCGGAACTTGGGGTTCGTTTATTGGATTGTTCTTCCTTGCATCGGCATACGCCGCTGTGGGTATTTTTACATCGAGCTTAACCGATAATCAGATTGTTTCCTTTATTCTATCGATGCTATTGTGCTTTTTGCTTTATACTGGATTGGAATCATTGGCTCTACTCGATGCTTTTTCGGGTATTAAGTATCTCTTGGTTTCATTAAGCATTAGTGAGCATTATGGTTCAATGAGTAGGGGTGTGATTGATACCCGCGATGTGGTTTACTTTGTTGCACTTTCAGCACTATTTTTAATTTTTACCAGAACTAAACTTGAGTCACGTAAGTGGTAGCATTTCAAAATTGAGTTTATGAATAAATCAGTACGATATAAAGGTTTAGTCCGTTTGGCAATTGCTTTAACTACAATTGCAATGGTAGTTTTCCTATCTAATATTTTTTACCTGCGTTTCGATTTAACATCGGAGAAACGTTACACACTCCAGGATATAACTAAGCGAACTCTAAAGGATTTAAACGATGCTATTTACATTAAAGTCTACCTCGATGGCGATTTGCCAATTGGTTTGAACCGAATGAAAAAGGCATTGACCGAAACTCTTGACGAGTTTAGGGTTATTGTTGGCAAAAATATCCAGTTCGAGTTCATCAATCCTTCCGAATCTGCAAATACCAAAGAACGACAAAAAGTTTACAATCAACTTTACGAAAAAGGATTGCAGCCTACCAATATTCAGCAAAACGACAAGGAAGGTGGTAGTACTCAAAAGCTTGTTTTCCCTGGACTTATTATGAACTATGCTGGACGTGAGGTGCCTGTCAATCTTTTAAAGAATATTCCTGGCTTATCAGCCGATGAGAATATCAACCTTTCAATCCAGAATTTTGAGTTTGCTTTGGTTGATGGTTTGATGAAGTTAACTACCGAAACTCGTCCTAAAATAGCGTTTATTCAAGGTCACGGCGAGTTCGATGAGTTTCAAACTGGAGATATTGAGAAGGGTCTATCGGAATATTACGATATTGACAGAGTTGCTATTAGAGGTAATATTGATGCACTTAAACCTTTCCAAACAGTTATAATTGCTGGTACAAACCAGCCAATGCCCGAAAACGATAAAATTGCCATTGACCAGTTTGTGATGAATGGCGGCAGGGTGCTTTGGTTTATCGACCCTGTTCAAGTAAGCATTGATAGTTTGTCGAAAGGCGCATCAACTCTTGCGTTTGTGAACCAGCATAACCTCGACGATATGCTATTCCGTTACGGTGCGCGCTTAAACCCAATGCTGATTCAAGATTTACAGTGTGCTGTAATTCCTGTAAATATGGCTTTGGCAGGACAAGAACCAAAGTTTGTGCCCGCACCTTGGGTTTACTATCCGTTACTTGCGGCACCCACAAATCATCCCGTAACGCGTAACTTAAACCTTATACATAGCCAATTTGTAAGTCCTGTTGATACAGTTGGTGGAAGTTCGGCAATCAAAAAGCATTATCTGCTTTATACATCAATGAATGGTAAGGTTTTGCAGGTACCATTGTTTGTGAGTTTATCGCAGGTTAACCAGCGAATCAACGAGCGCGAGTTCCGTATTTCGAATATTCCTGTAGCCGTGGAACTTTCTGGCGAATTTCAATCGGTTTTCCGTAATCGCCCATTGTCGGGTTATAATAATGGTCAGCCATTCGAGTTCAAAGATAAAAGCGCATTCACAAGGATGATTGTTGTTGCCGATGCCGATATTATACGTAACGATGTGCAACGCAGACCCAATGGTGCATACATTATTCCGCTTGGTTACGATAGGTTTACCAATCAAACCTTTGGTAATAAGGAGTTGGTAATGAATATGGTTCGTTACCTAAACGACGATGAGGGATTGATGAACCTTCGCTCACGCGACTTTAAGCTTCGCTTACTTGACCGTAAGGCAATACTGCAATCGCGCCTAAAATGGCAACTAATTAATATGCTAATACCTTCCGCAATATTAGTAATTGGAGGATTTGTTTGGTTGTATGTTAGACGGAGGAAATATACTAGGTAATTGTTCCAAAAAGGTCACCTGTCACTGATTGTCACTAGTCACTTATAAAAACTATGAAATTCCTCAAGCATTACTGGTGGTTTATAGCCCTTCTTACAATTAGCACATTGTTTTTGGTTCAAAGAATGAGTACGCGTAGTGCTAATCTGCGTCAATTTATGATAACAAATACCGTCGCGGTAGACGGCATTTCCATTGTCAAGGGTGTGGATTCTATCTCGATTAGCAAAACTGCGGAAGGTTGGGTATTGGATGAGAAACAGGTAGATACTATCGCCGTAAAATCACTTTTTAATGTGCTATCGTACACAGTAACTAACTCTCCAGTTCCGTCATCTCAAAATGATAGTATTGCTGATTTTATTAGGAGGAATGGAACTTTGCTAAAAGTTTACTCAAAAGGTAGGGTTAAGTTAGATTTCTACGCATATTATTTACCAGAGTATAGGAAAAATATTTTTGTAAATAGTCATACCAATGAGGCTTTCTTTGTGGATTTGATTGATTATTCAGGTGATATTTCAGAATTATTTATCACCGAGAAATCATACTGGACGGGCAATAGACTATTCAATATCCCAATCTCAAAGGTTTTAAGAGTTGAAGTAGATATTCCTCAAAATCCAGAAGAGTCATATATAATAGGTATAGGTAATGGCCGTTTTGAGTTGATAATGAAGTCAACTGGCGAAAAGGTTTCTAATCCTAATACCGAGAGATTAGCCCGTTTTGTTAGTGGTTTGCGAAGCATAACTGCATCAAAAACTTCTCAGGAACAGTTGAATACATTTAAGGATGAACTGAAAAATGCTCAACCAATGCGAGTTGTCACTTTATATTCTGATGCACAATCGAGTCAGATAGTTCTATATCCCATTAAGGTTGATAAAATCAACGAGTTGGGTGTAAAAGTGGAGTTTGACCCCAACCGTTTTTATGTGGTTTATGCTGATAATCAAATTGCTGAAGCAACCTATGTTAATTTTTCTTCGGTATTATTGGATATTGCCGATTTGGTAGTTAAAAACTAAAACCCTTTTGTAATTTTGTGGGTAAAATTTCGTATTATTGACTTCCCAAAAAATTATTGAAAAGATTGATTTACAGGCATTCCTTTGAAACATCTGCCTTAAATTATTGTCCAGTAATGATTTCGGGAAAATTTTTTGAATCGAAAAAATAAAAACAAACTATAACATTAACATTAAACTTTACAGTGATGAAGTTCGTAGTATCAAGCACTGAGCTTTTAAGCCACCTATCGGTGGTTAGTAGGGTGATTAGCAGCAAAAACACCCTTCCTATTCTCGATAACTTCCTTTTCAAATTAGAGGGTAACGACCTTGAGATTACCGCATCGGATTTGGAATCGACCTTAACAACCCGCATTACCCTTGAGAATGTTTCGGGTGATGGTTCCGTGGCTATTCCTTACAAAATTCTGATTGATACATTGAAGGAGTTCTCGGAGCAACCGCTTACTTTCGATATCGACCCAGGTTCTCTTGCAATTGTTATTAACTCAGAGAACGGTCAGTTTAACATTGTTGGTCAACCAGCTGACGATTTCCCCGCAAAAGCAGATATCAAGGCCGAGGGAAAAACTACTGTAAAACTAGCAGCCGATATTTTATTAAATGGTATCACCAAAACCATTTTTGCAACAGCTGACGATGAGATGCGTCCAGTTATGAACGGTATTTTCATCGACCTAAATTCCGATGGTATCACCTTTGTGGCTTCTGACTCTCATAAGTTGGTTCGCTACCGTCGTAAAGATGTTCAGGGCGATTCTGAGTCATCATTTATTCTTCCAAAGAAACCAGCAACTTTATTAAAGAACATTCTTGCAAAGGAAACTGGTTCAATTGTAGTTGATTTCGATACAAAAAACGCTCGCGTTACAATGGCAAACTACACGTTGATTTGCCGTTTAGTGGAGGGTACTTATCCTAACTACAGTGCAGTTATCCCAACCAATAATCCTAACAAGATGATTATTGACCGTGTTGAGGTTTACAATGCACTTCGTAGGGTATCAATCTACTCTAATGCAGCAAGCAACCTTATTAAGTTATCGTTAACTGGTAATCAGTGCGTTGTATCTGCGCAGGATTTAGATTTCTCGGTATCGGCTTACGAGCGTTTAAAATGCGAGTACGAGGGCGAGGATATGGAAATTGGTTTCAAATCTGCTTTCCTTGTTGAGATTCTTGCAAATCTTTCTTCTTCGGATATCGTGCTTTCAATGTCCGACCCATCGCGTGCAGGTTTATTGTTCCCTAACACGAACGAAAACCCCGACGAGGATGTGCTGATGTTACTAATGCCAATGATGATTGGTGCTTAATAAACTTACATAAAACCTTCCCGTAGAACTGCTTCCAAAATTCTGGAAGTGTCTATGGGAAGGTTTTTTATTTTTAGTTTTGTCTTGTCATACCGAGCGCAGCGAGGTATCTAATTAAAATGAAATTATAATCAAAATAATGAAGTTAAACATCAAAAACCCCTTGGTATTTATCGACCTTGAAACCACAGGTATTGATATTGTTAAGGATAGAATAGTTGAGATAGCAATTCTTAAGGTTACCCCTGATGGTAAAGAGGAGATGAAGGTTCGAAGAATCAACCCTGAGATGCCAATTCCGCCCGAGACTACTG
>JAEXVC010000268.1 GCA_023406715.1 Bacteroidota bacterium
AAAAAATCCTGCATCCAACGGCGAGTGTTTTAGCAATGTGATTAGCAGGGTGAAAAGTTTTATTGATGAGATTTCATCAAAATCAGAACACAATGATGTTTTGATTGTAACACATGGTGGCCCAATAAGAGCTTTCTGCAGCATTATAAACGGAACTAATCCTGCCAGCATTTTCGATTTGCAGATCGATTATGGTGAGGTTCTTAAACTCGAATATAGAAATCACAATAGTGTTTAATCATTCTTTTAACTTTTAACTTTTTATACTTTATAAACTTTTCAACTATAAAAACTTTAGAACTCAATACTAGTGAAGAAACTACGTCCAATAATGTTTGTGGGAACAGGCTCCGATGTGGGGAAATCTGTCATCAACACTGCGTTTTGTCGAATATTTCTGCAGGATGGTTTTAAACCAGCACCATTCAAGGCGCAAAATATGTCGCTAAACAGCTATGCTACCCCCGATGGCCTTGAAATTGGACGAGCACAGGCAGTTCAGGCCGAGGCATGTGGAATTGAGTGTTCTGTGGAGATGAACCCGATTCTTCTGAAACCCAACAGTTACCTGGACTCACAGATAGTTTTGCACGGTAAACCAATTGGCAACAAAAGCGCAATGGAGTACTTTGTGGGAACCGACAGGGATATGCTTTTTGAAGAGGCAATGAAGGCCTATAGCAACCTTGATTCACTGTTTAATCCAATAGTTATTGAGGGAGCAGGAAGCATATCGGAGGTAAACCTTTGGGATAAGGATATTACCAATATGCGCGTTGCCGAAAAGGTTAATGCAGCCACATACCTTATTGCCGATATCGATAAGGGTGGAGTTTTTGCTAGTGTTTACGGTACAATTCAACTATTGCCAGAGAATCAAAGGAATCTTATTAAAGGCATAATCATCAATAAATTTAGAGGCGATATTCAACTTTTCACCGAAGGGCGAAAAATCCTTGAAGAATTAACTGGTAAACCAGTTGTTGGAGTGATTCCGCATTTTCGTGATATTTTTGTTGAGCAGGAAGATTCGGTTGTGCTCGATTCGGCCACCACAACATCAAAAAAAGGATTGGTGAATGTTGCTGTGGTTCTGCTTAAGCATATGTCGAACTTCACCGATTTCAACCTATTGGAGCAGCATCCCAATGTGCATCTTTACTACACAGCAAACTCAAAGGAGTTGGAGCAGGCCGATATCATTATAATTCCGGGTTCCAAGAATACCATTGCCGATTTAATTCATATCCGCGAGAATAATCTGGCCAAGGTTATAATCAATCATCACCTAAATGGAAAGCCAGTTTATGGTATTTGTGGCGGTTTTCAGATTATGGGAAAGGAACTTCACGACCCTTATGGCATTGAGGGCGATACCCGATTCATTCCCGGACTTGGAATTCTACCAACTTTTACAAATATTTCAACAGAAAAGAAGACCGTTCAATGCAACTTTAAGTTTCTGAATTTGCCCGATGAGTGTTATGGCTACGAGATTCATATGGGGCAAACCGTATCGGAAAAGCCATCGCCACTTTGCATTATCAGCGGCAATGAGCCGGATGGCTACTTTTTGAACTCAAAAACTTGGGGAACCTACATTCACGGAATTTTCGATAACAGCGCTGTGGTTGAGAATATCCTTGGTTTAGTTGGAGTTAAAAATATTGAAAAGGTAGATTTTCGTCAGTACAAGGATGAGAACTACAATAAATTGGCTAATCTTGTAAGGGAAAATATCGATTTAGAGTATATATACAGCACGCTGCAGAATGATTAACGGACACGGAAACGATATTCATCTTTACGAGGGGCAAATTGTGGCCGATTTTAGCTCCAATGTTGTGCCGTACGGTATGCATCCATTGTTGTCCGATTATCTAAGTAAGCAAATTAAGATTGCAAGAATTTACCCCGAACCCGATGCGGCATCTCTCGCTAAAAAGATAGCAGGTTTCTACGGTATACATGAAGAATCTGTGGTAATTACAAACGGCTCTGCCGAGGCATTTTACCTAGTTGCCCATTTTTTTAGCGGTTGCTCATCAACCATTGTTGTTCCTGCGTTTGCGGAGTATGAGGATGCATCGAGGATTCATAAGCACAAGCAGATATTTATTGATAATGCTGACTTTAAGAAACAAACTAACTTCGATACTGACCTTGTTTGGCTAGGAAACCCGAACAATCCTGACGGAAAGTTTTTCAATGCAACTCACATCGAAAATCTATGCAAACTAAATCCAAACACTTACTTTGTAGTAGACGAGGCCTATACTGGCCTATGCTCTGCGGATTGCTCATCAATTACAAGAATTCCAAACAACAGTAATCTGATATTAATCCGCTCATTAACAAAAGTATTTGCCATTCCGGGTTTGCGATTGGGCTACATTGTAGCGAGCCCAAGCATATGTGAGAAAATAAGGTCGCTCAAAATGCCCTGGAGCGTTAACTCCATTGCCATTGCTGCGGGTTCATTTATTATTGATAACTATAACTCGCTAGTTCCAAACATTGAGGAGTTACTTCAACTGTCGAGGAATTTGCAGCATCAACTAAAGACGGTTGAAGGAATTGATGTTGTTGATTCGCCAACGAATTACTTTTTGGTGAGGTTGCACAAAGGAAAATCGGCTGATTTAAAAGCCTTTCTGATTAACGAATATGGATTACTGGTAAGGGATGCATCGAATTTTAGGGGATTAAGCACATCGTTTATTAGAATTGCGGCACAGCAGAAATCGTACAACTCAATGCTGGTTGAGGGAATAAAACAATGGATTACTACTCAATTATAAATCAACCCGAGAAATTAATTCTGCCATTGGTTTTAGGATGGTTAATTGATTTTATTGTTGGCGATCCTTACTGGTTTCCTCATCCAATTAGGCTTTTTGGGAATATTATTGCCTATACAGATAACAAAATCAACAGAAATGGATTTAGAAAACTTAAGGGTTTTGTAGTTGTTTTGTTTTTGTTGATATTAACCTTTGCGGTATTTTACGGTATTATTTACTTATCGTCGATTTCGATTTTAGCATACTATATTGTTGCAACTATATTGGTTTACTACGGATTGGCCAACAGATGCCTAATTTATGAGGCAAAAAAAGTTGAAAGCGAACTCTCAAGGAATGGACTAGATGCAGGCAGGAAAAGGCTTAGCTACATTGTTGGACGCGAAACCAAAGCGCTGAACGAAAACCAGATTAGAACAGCCGTTCTCGAAACCCTATCAGAAAACTTGAGCGATGGAGTAATTGCGCCTTTGTTCTACTACGCTATTGGTGGCGTGCCGCTGATGTTCACTTACAAAATGGGGAACACGCTCGACTCAATGATTGGTTACAAGAACGATAAGTACCGCCAGTTTGGTTGGTTTGCCGCCCGCACCGACGATGTGCTGAACTTTATTCCAGCCCGAATTACAGCAATACTTATGGTTTTGGTAACATTCAGTGACCGAGGTTTGGTTTTTGTGTTTAAGTACGGAAATAAACATGCAAGTCCAAACTCAGGTTACCCCGAATCGGCCTTGGCGGGAATTCTGAACTGTAGGTTCGGTGGGCCAAATACATACCACGGAGTTCTGGTGAATAAACCCTTTATTGGCAATAATGCCCGAACTGTTACATCTAAAGATATTAGTAGGGCTTGTTGGATAAATATAATTGTTAGCGTGGCTTTTACGCTATTGATTTTAGGATTGATTTTAATATTGGAAAATCCTTAGTGCGATACCGCCTTCAATCCAACTATTGATGCTATCAAAGTTGTGAGAAAAAATAACCGCAAAAAGGTTGCTGGCTCCTTAAAAACAAAAATCCCAACTAATACAGTGCCAACCGCACCAATACCGGTCCAAACAGCATAGGCTGTGCCTATAGGAATGTTTTGCGTGGCTTTTATTAAAAGCGACATACTTATGGTCAATGCTACGGCAAAGCCTATATACCAAAGCACCATTTCAGTACCAGTGGTTTCTTTTGCTTTACCAAGGCAAAAGGCAAATGCAACCTCAAACAAACCTGCAATAATTAATATAAGCCAATTCATAGTATGAAATAATTGTTAATCAATCTGTACTCTAAAATAAGTACCATTTCCCTGAAGTTCAACCTCGTTCAGTTTATCCAATGGGATGTTCTGTATGTAGCACTTAATCATTCTAATGGTGATACCGTGAGTTACAACTGCCACTTGCTGGTTTGGATGATTTTTGGCTATATACTTTAAACTTTCAACCACACGGTTGAACATATCGGTAAGCGGTTCGGCATCGTTAATTGGTGCGGTATAATCGAAATTATCGGGAAATTTTTTCCCTTCCATTTCGCCCATTCCTCGTTCCATTAACTGCTTTAACTCAAATATCGGTGCTTTGGTTTGATGCTTTTGTACAATTTCGGCAGTAATACGGGCTCTTTTAAGCGGACTGGTATATATTGCATCCAATCTGTAATGCGAAAGCAGTTTGGCCACAGCCTCGGCTTGTGCAAATCCATTGGGTGTTAATGTGCCCTCGGTTTGTCCTTGGCAAATTCGTTGGCTATTCTCAACCGTTTCGCCGTGCCTAACTACAAAAATCTCAGCCATTTTGATGCTTAACTTTTTGTTGCATACGTTCCGAAACTAGGAATACCGCAGGCTTGCCTGAGTTTGGGTTGATTTGAGTGATTACCAAGGTGCTATATACCTGCTCAATATTCTGGTAGGTGAGCACATCGAACGGAGTGCCTTGGCAGTGTAGGTTTCCGTTTTTCATCATTAACAGGTAATCGCAGTATTCGCTGGCAAGGTTTAAGTCGTGGATAATCATCAGTACGGTTAACCCCATTTCGTGATTTAGGCGTTGTAGCAGGTTTAGTACTTGAACCTGATGCGTAATATCGAGGTGCGATGTAGGCTCATCGAGCAGTAAAAGTTCAGGTTCTTGGGTTAGTGCCTGAGCAATGGCTGCAAGTTGTTGCTCACCACCACTTAGTTGTTTCATCAACTTATCCTTTAGGTGATAAGTGTTTGTAAGTCGCATATACTTTTCTGCAATTGCATAATCATCGCTAGTTTCGAAAAATTGGAATGACTTACGGTAAGGCAATCGACCTAAAAGAATATAATCCTCCACTGTTAAATCGCCAATATCGGGGAACTGGCTAACAATAGCCATTTTCTGAGCACGCTGCTTGTTGGGTAGGTGCGAAAGATTAACATCGTTCAGAATTACTGAACCGCTTTTAAGAGGAATATCGCCAGCAATACCGCGGAAAAGAGTTGTTTTTCCTGAGCCGTTTGGGCCAATAATCCCAGCAAAAGTTCCTTTTGGTAAGGTAAAGTTGATACTGCCAAGCGAGAATGCCCCAGCATATCCGCAACTTAAATTCTCTATTTTGATGAAGTTGTCCATTTAGCTGAGTTTCGATTTTCGCCTGATGTTACTTAGCACTACCATAAACACAACGCCACCAACCATTCCAGTAATAACACCAATAGGCAGCTCGCTTGGAGCAATTATTGTTCGTGCAATAATATCGCTTATTACTAAGAACAGTCCTCCGCCTAGGAATGAGCTGAGCAGAAGAATTCTGTAATCGGTTCCTACTATTTGCCTCGCCATATGCGGAATAATCAATCCTACAAAACCAATCACGCCAGCAACCGAAACGCATGCACCAGCCATTAGCGAGGCTATTACAAAAAGAATTTGAATTGATGTTGATGCGTTAATACCAAGATGTGTTGCCTTGGCCTGTCCGAGTTGAAGTGCATTTAGCGGACGAGCAAATAGGTACGATGCAACTAATCCAATAATCGAAATTGATATTATCACTCGGATTAGGTTTGTATTTGGCTCATCGAGCGAGCCCATAACCCAGAAAATAATGCCGTGCAGCTTATCGGTGGTGGAAACCGACATCATAAACATTATGATTGATGATGTTACAAAGCTAATCATCACTCCAATTAGTAGCATTCGGTTAATATCGAGGTTTCCCCGTTTCATTCCAAGAGTGTAAACCAGGAATATTGTGAGCAAAGCACCTACAAAACCGGCTAGCGGAAGTGCATACATTCCTGCATCGTATAAACCAAAAATAACAACAAGCGTAACGCCTAACGAGGCTCCGCCTGATATTCCCAGAGTGTAAGGTTCAACCAACGGGTTGCGGTAAATTCCTTGTAGTATGGCACCTGTTAGTCCTAACGAACCTCCCACAGCAATGGCAAGAATTACTCTAGGAATCCGAATTTTTGTAAGGATGAAGTATTCCATTCCATCGCCACTGCTAAGTATTGAGGGAATATCGGATATCGATATATTTACCTCGCCTACGGAAACCGAATAGATTACAGCAATTACCAGCGCTACAAGTAGCGATAGCGAGAAGATTAGCCAACTCAGGTACTTTTTCTTCATTGCTAAAATTCAATGCCTCCTCTGCTAGTTATTCCTTTATCGTATGGATGTGCAATTTTGCAAATTTCGCTCACGTAATCGGCCTTCTCAATTACTGCGCAGGTTGCACCACGTCCAGTCAAAACTAATTCTAGGTTTTCGGGCTTAGTGTCGATAAACTCAAGGAGTTTTGCTTCCTCCAAGTAACCATCGCGCACCGAAATCAGAATTTCGTCCATAATCAGCATATCGAATTTTTCGGTTTTAATCAGTTCTGCAAGTGTTTCCATGCCTTTTGATACATCTGCACGAATCTCATTCTCATCCAAGGTTTTGTCGAGATGAGGATGGCCTTTGGCAAATACCAGAACCTTTGCACCAAGTTTATCGAGAACAGCAATTTCGTGATAGCCGTAATTATCAGGATTCTTGTGAAACGATGAGTAGCAGACCTTTAAACCAAATCCAAGGGCGCGCACGGCTAAACCAACAGCAGTGGTGGTTTTTCCTTTTCCGTTACCAGTATAAACGTGTATTAAGCCTGCCATATCTATTTTGAATATATTAAATCGATTATTCGTTCAAGGGTTTTTACAAAGGTAACAGGAGTTGGGGTACACGAATCGTTTGAGTCGATAATAAAAACTTTTTTGTTTTTAGCAGCATTAATAGTTGGGTAACTTTCCCATACTCTCTTCTCCTCCTCGCCAACGATACCCATAGTTACAACAAAAATTACATCGGGGTTCGACGCGATAACAGCCTCACGGGTTATTGAGCCGGTTTTGGTGTTTGTAACAACGTTTTTACCTCCAGCAAGAAGAATATAGTCGTTCATAAAAGTACCCGGAATAACTGTAAATAATGGCTTTGCACCTATCTGAAAGAATATATTTGGCGATTTATCCTTTTTTACATTGATAGTCAAATTTTTAATTTTGGTTTGGCTGTCAGTAACAATTTTTTTGGCATTGCTTTCAGCCCCAATTATTTGACCAAGACGAATGGTTTGCTTGCAAATTTCGTCGAACGATTTTGCTGTAGCGAATGTTTCCACCCGAATATTGAATTTCCTAAGCATTTCCAAGGTTTCAGGGTCGGTCATTGTTGTGGTAATAACCAAATCGGGCTTTAGGCTAACCACCTTCTCAATGTTCACCTTAACTGCCGATGCAACAACATCCTTGCCATTGGCAACTGCGGTATCGCAGTAACTGGTGCATCCTACTAACTTGTGTTGCTGCTCCAAAAAGTAAACATTTTTGGTTAGCGATGGTGCCAACGATACAATCCTTGCAGGAGTTTGTCCAAAAACATTGTAGGTTATGCTACCAATTAGGAGCAAAGTGCTCAACTTGTAAAAAAATCTATTCATTTCTATAAAAGTTCTAAAAAGTAATGGTGGTCTTGCTTATATCTTCTACCCAAATTAATAGGAACTGGTGTTTTAAAAATTGGCCCATCGTAAACAAAACTATGGTACTCGCCATTTTCGGCACAAGGGTCGATGTTTGGCATTGCCAGTATTTTGGATATAAAATTGTTATCGATATCAACACCTAGCCATTCCTCTGTAAGGAAATCTTCACGTACCGATACCACCTTTGTTTTAAAACCAAAATCCACAAATTCCATAATTAGCTCGGTGGTGTTTCTGTTCCAGAGCGGGAAGATTGCATCAATACCTAAATCGCTGCAAACCCTCTCAATCCAAACCCTATGCTCAACTAGGTAAATATCGCCAAACACTCCAGCGTTAATTCCATGCTCTTTCAAACTATTTACAGCCTTTTTAAAACTGTCCTCGTATCCGTTCTTCCCAATTGGTTCCTGAACAATCGGAATCCCCATACATAGTGCCTGAAGCTTAATTAGGTCGGATTTAACTCCGTGTGAACGCGACATTACACCATCCTCATCGCACATGTTAACTAGCGAAACAACCCTATTTTCAGGATTCTTCATAAAATTATACATTGCGAGCATACAGTCCTTACCGCCACTCCACGATACAAAGGCATTCATTGGCCAAATAGTTTAACTTCTAAAAAAAGGAGATAGAAATATGAACCGGTATACTTCCAAAAGCCTTTTCCCCGAAGCTTGTTAAACAAAAGATTAAACTTGGCAGGTCTTCTGGCTCGTCCTGTTTTTGCAAGGCCTTCCCGCTACATAAAAGCAACAGTGGCAGAGTTTGAGTTGCAAAACGTAAATGGACTTACAGCTGCGGGTACAGCTCCGGTTTTACACCGGATTCCCTATTATGGTCGTCCTTGAAATAATATGAGAAACAACCACCAAATTTGCCAGTAAAATTACGAAAGATTTACAACAGATAAAACATAACTGTGTTTATGCTGTAAAGTTATGTTGTAAAGCCTCTTTTTTCGAAGGACTTTTTAAAAACTTATTAGTTATTTCGCCGTTAAATATTGCATCGTTAATGCAATAACATAATATTAGATACTAGAAATCAGTATAAATAGCCAAAAATCTATAGACGTGAGAAAAAAACTACTAATTAGAGACGTTACCCTTAGGGATGGTCAACAATCGTTATTTGCAACCAGAATGAATCAGCAGCAAGTTGAGCGCGTGTTACCATATTTCCGCGATGCAGGTTTTTACGCTTTGGAGGTTTGGGGAGGTGCTGTTCCCGATTCAATTATGCGTTACCTTAACGAAGACCCTTGGGTTCGTTTGGAGACGATTAAAGCAGGAATTGGCGATGCCTCAAAATTAACAGCTCTATCGCGTGGTAGAAATCTATTTGGCTACAACCCTTACCCTGAGGAGGTAATTGAGGGTTTCAATAGAAATGCTGTAAAATCGGGTATCTCCATAATGCGAATTTTTGATGCCCTAAACGATACCGATAATATTCGCAGCACTGTTAAGTACGTTAAGGAGAATGGTGGAATGGCGGACTGTACTATTTGCTACACAGTTGACCCAAAATTCTCGACCAAGGATAGAATAATCGCAAAATTTAACGGGAAAACGTTACCAAAACGCATTTTCACAGAGAAATACTATATCGAAAAAGCCAAGGAACTAGAGGCGATGGGTGCCGATATGAT
>JAEXVC010000016.1 GCA_023406715.1 Bacteroidota bacterium
TACCTAAAAAGTAAGGATTTAACCGACGGACAGGTAATTCAACTTTACGTTGATAAAAATTCTCATGGATTTATCACTTACCCTCAGGGCTCTGGATTTGCTCCACAGTTTGCGGCAAATATCACCTCTAATATTTTTTCCATAAAGGTTGATGCCACAAAACTATCGTTCAAGGAAATTCCTGCCAGAGTAGGTGTATTGGAGAATTTTACGGCAAAAATTGCCGCAACAGATAAAAACGAAAATATCGACAAAGATTTTAACGGAGCAATGAGCCTAAAACTGGCATCAGGCAATGGCACGCTGGTTATTGTGGCTGGCAAAACAGCCAACATTGTAAACGGAGAGGTAACCTACACTGGTGTTAACTACTCTATCCCTGAAAAATTCTCGTTATTGGCGCAAAGCACAACACTCGACGATGTTGCATCGGCATTTATTACCTGTGGCGATAACGATGGTATTGCTGTTCCAATAAACACAAGCGAGGACACTATCACTGTATCATCAATAAATAGTAATGAAAATACCTCATTTGAAGTAATAAGGCTTCGTCTAAAGGATAAAGGCACCTCGGATGGTTTACCGCTAATTCCAACCACCATTACGCTTGCCACCTTCGACCCCGAAAATGCAGTTCAACTTTCGCAAATGCTTAAAGGATTTACCATAATAACTCCCACCGGAGCTATTACACCAAGTTTTAGCGTTAGTAGCGGGAAATTTGTACTTAGTATTGCGGAGAACAGCATTACTATTCCAAACAACGACTCGCTCGATATTACCATAAAAGCATTTATTCGGGAGAATGCCATAGTTGATGGTACAAAGTTCCGATTCTACATACCCACAAGCAGTCACGGGTTGCAATCGGCCACCAGCGGAACAGCATTCAGCACCACAATACCATTAACAATTTACGGACAACCATGCAAAATGGATGTTGTGGCATCAAAACTCACATTTGCACATGCCCCATTCATTGGTTTACCCAATCAGGCATTCGGCATACAAGCATCGGCAACAGATAGTATGGGCAATAGCGACACAGACTTTGCAGGAAGCGCAAGTTTATTGCTCCATAGCGGTAATGGACAAATGGAAACATCGCCAATGGTAAGCCCAATAAGCAATGGAATATCAACCTGGAGTGGAGTTAAACTCAACAGTATCGGAAAATATCAGTTTAAGGCAACAACGGGAGATTTAGAGCAAGGCGTATCGCCCGAGATGTTTGTGGGCTATAACCAGAATTGCCCCGTTAACCAAGATTTTGAGAGCAACACGCCAACTTGGAATGGCATTCAAAACTGGAAACTATCCACAATTACCCCAATTGCAGGAGGACAATCGCTTATTCACACAGGAAACCCCGATGCCAAAGTAAACACTCTTATATTCCCAATTGGCATAGCTACATCGAGTGGAAAAGCCATTGAGTGGGAAGTAACCTTTCGCAATGGCAACTGGGACCCCTCGTCCGATAACTACTTCTACTTTGTGGCAGCCTCAACATCAGAAGATTTAAGTACTGCAACAGGCATTGCAGTTGGAATAAACCCCAGCAACGGTATCGATTTGCTCTCGCTATGGGCGTTCGAGGGCAGCAAACGCAACAACCTTATAGTTAATGCCTTCGACTGGAACGAGAACGATGAGGTTAAGCTAAAACTTACCCTTTCGCCAACGGGCAAACTTTCGCTTTGGTATCAGCCCAAGCAATCGGGCGTTATGATTTTAGGCGGAGAAATCATTTTAAAAGGCGATTTAGCCATCAACTATGGCGGATTGGAATTTGGATTCACTGCATCGAGAGCAGGGCTTCTTTGGGTTGATAATTTAAAGATTTGCACGGTAGAATATCCGCCTTTGCTTAAATCGGTAAAATCGATGAACCTATCGTCGGTTAAGGTGCAGTTTAGCAGAAGCGTAAACCCAACCAGCGCATCAAACATTAGCAACTATGCCATTAAGAAAGAAAGTGGCGAAAGAATAGTCGTTCAATCGGTACAATTTAACGCAGCAAAACCCAGCGAGGTTTTACTCGCAACATCGAGGATGCCATTGGGTAACCTACAGTTAAACATTTCGAATATTTCAGATGATAATGGCTACGCAATATCCGATAGCGCTACGTTTGGAATTGGAACCGAGGGGAATCTTGGCCGATTGGTTATCACCGAAATAATGGCCAACCCAATACCAAGCGTTGGCCTTCCCGAATACGAGTACGTTGAACTTTATAATCCAAATTCCGACTCGGTATCAATAACTGAATGGAAAATGCAATTCAACTCCACCACGGTTACTTTGCCAGCGGCAAAAATCGGCCCGCAAAGTTATGCGGTTGTCTGTACTAATACAGCATCGGGATATCTTTCTGTTTACGGGAAGGCCATTGGAGTAAGCAACTTCCCAGCCCTACTCAACGATGGAATGCTAATAAAACTAATCGATAGCAACAACAACCTTATTGCGTTTGCAAACTACACCAAGAACTGGTACAACGATGCAACCCAAAACAGCGGCGGATACTCAATGGAATGCATCGATATTACCAACTTAGCCGAGGGCTCAAACAACTGGAAAGCAAGTCAGGCATCGCAAGGTGGAACTCCTTGTGCTCCCAACTCTGTTACAGTGGAAAATCCTGATATTACCAAGCCACGAGTCGTTGCAACAGAGGTAATGGATAACAGAACTATCAAAATAAGCTATAGCGAACCAATGGATAGCCTTAGCTTTACGCTGAGCGATAACTACTCAACACCAAACGCTCTGGGAATACTCAATATCGTTTCGAGCGGTAATCTTTTCAACAAGGTTACTATTACACTAGCAAACCCGATTGAAACAACTCAAAAGTATACATTGACAATATCGAACGAAGTTATGGATTTTGCTGGCAATAGAATTGATGAGGTTAATATTGATTTTGCTCTTCCACAAACACCATTAGCCAACGATATTGTTATTAACGAAGTGCTTTTTAACCCTTACACTGGCGGAACCGATTTCGTTGAACTATATAACAACTCGGACAAAACCTTCGACCTTAAAAAAATCTACCTAAGCAACAGAAATTTGAATACACTTGAACTGAATGAAACCTATTTAGCTTCAGACACAGCGAGACTATTCTTCCCGAATGACTATGCGGTTATATGCACAAATCCCTCACTCGTAATGCAATTTTACACAGTGGAGAACCCTAAAGCCATAGCGTGGGCATCGAAGTTGGCCTCGTTCAACAACGATAAAGGATACGTGGTATTGCTCGATGAACAACTTGGAAAAATAGATGAATTTTACTACACCGAAAAGATGCATAGCAAGTTGATTGCTGATGTTAAAGGTGTTTCGCTGGAGAGAATAAGCCCGAACTTACCAACGAACGATGCCTCAACGTGGCAATCGGCATCGCAGGTTGTTGGGTTTGCAACGCCAACCTACAAAAACTCTCAGTACACCGATGCTACAACCTCTTCGTCGAACTTCACGCTATCGCCCGAAACATTCTCGCCCGACGGCGATGGCCGTGACGACTACCTACTTATCAACTACAACCTACCCGATGCAGGATATGTAGCAAACATTAGGGTTTACACATCAAGCGGAGTAGAGGTTTATCGCCTTGCAAACAATTTACTTTTGGGAACTGAAGGTTCAATTCGTTGGGATGGAATCAATTTCAGTAACCGTAGGGTTCCCGTGGGTATTTACATTATCTACATTGAATACTTTAACCTAAAGGGAGAAGTGAAAAAAGAGAAAAGGGTTTGCGTTGTAGCTAGTAGAGGTTGATGGCTGCTCGTTGATGGTTATTCGTGAAGAATTCTTTTCGCCTATTGTCACTGCCTTTGGCAAACTCTTAATCTCAGTTTAAAAGGTGTTTAGAAATTAATATTTTAGATTAACCCTCAGACTTAAAGCCAAGGAAATCTTCAAATAAAACAAGGAATGATAATTTTAGATTATCATTCCTTGTTCATCATTAATTATGAACTTTTGCTGCTACTCCACCTGACCGTTAACCACCTTAAAAACATTCCATGTTTTTTCGGTAAAACCTTCGGGAATTTGGAACGTTTTTAATAAACGGTTACCACTATAAACTCTAACCGTAGCCTTTGACACCGAAAGATTTGGAGAACCAGGTTTTTCGTGTTCAGAATAATTATGTACATAAAACGCATACTCACCGTTGGCATCAATTCTCTCAACAGTGATTGTCTCTGGCCCAAAGCCATCCATATCGTCACGGTCTAACATTCCAGTTCCATCGGCTAAAACACGAGTATTGCGAAAACTAATATGGTAAGAATTCGCCTTTACGAAATGAGCATCCAAATCCAATGGCTGTTGCTCCCAGTCCAACACTACCCTAAACTGGCTAATATCCATTACAGGTGAAACAACCAAACGATTCTTAAAAATGGTCTCAGCAACAATATCCACATTGTAAACTGCAGTGATATAGCCACTTTTCTTGAAGATAGTTTTGTACAAACCATCGGGCTGTTTTGGGAACATTGCCCTGCCAGCAGAGTCGGTTTTAAACGTTCCAACGTTTTCTACCATAACATCTCCACCCTCAACTGGCTCGCCAGTTAAAGCATCCAGGAAACGAAGCGTATAGATATTTTGCTCCTGTTCAGCTACAACATCTTCAAGGGTTTGTCTTGCTTTATCAATTTGAGCTACTGATTTTAGGTTGATGCCAATAAGCATTGCAACCATCAATGCGGATATTACTGTAATTTGCTTTTTCATAATTTATAATGATTAAGTTCCTATTTGTCATTCAGAGCGTAGCGATGAATCTATTATTAGATACTTCGAAAAGCTCAGCATGACAAGATATTTTGCTAAACTAGATTTCTAACTATCAAACATCTTACCAAAGTTAATAAAAAAAGAATAACCCTATCAGGGTTTAAAACCCTGACAGGGTTCGTAATAAAAAATGCCCACCCCATTAGAGGTAGGCATTTCCATAACTATAAACTTTACTACTCTGAGAATTTCTCCAGTAAGATTTCAAGAATCTTTGTTGCAGCGGTAGAAACAGAGGTACCAGGGCCAAAAATTCCCACTACACCGTGGTCGTATAGGTATTGGTAATCCTGTGCAGGAATTACCCCACCTACAATTACCATAATATCCTCGCGACCTAACTTCTTAAGTTCTTCCATTACCTGAGGAACTAAAGTTTTGTGACCAGCAGCAAGACTCGATACTCCAAGAATGTGAACATCATTCTCAACTGCTTGTTTAGCGGCCTCGGCTGGGGTTTGGAACAATGGACCCATATCAACATCAAAACCGATATCGGCATAACCAGTTGCAACAACCTTAGCACCACGGTCGTGACCATCCTGACCCATTTTGGCAATCATAATACGAGGTTGACGACCTTCTTGCTTTGCAAACTTCTCGCAAAGTTCCTTGGCTTTTTTATAACTATTATCGTCCATAGATTCAGCTGAATAAACACCAGAAATTGAGCGGATAACTGCTTTGTAGCGGCCAACCACTTTTTCGCAAGCGTATGAAATTTCACCTAAAGTTGCACGTTTCTTTGCAGCATCAACCGATAGTTCAAGTAAATTACCTTGCTTGGTTTCAACGCAACGGGTAATTGCCTCAAGTGCGGCTTTAACCTCTGCCTCGTTACGATTGGCCTTAATGCTCTTTAATCTGCGAATTTGAGCCTCACGCACTGCGGTGTTATCAACATCAAGAATTTCAATTGGGTCTTCCTTCTCCAAACGGTATTTATTAATACCAACAATGGTATCCTTGCAAGAGTCGATACGTGCCTGTTTACGAGCAGCTGCCTCTTCAATACGCATCTTTGGAACACCTGTCTCAATTGCTTTCGACATTCCACCCAACTCTTCAACTTCCTGAATAAGTTTCCAAGCTTTATGAGCAATTTCGTGAGTTAAATGCTCTACATAGTATGAACCTGCCCAAGGGTCAACGGCCTTACAAACGTTGGTTTCCTCCTGAATGTAAAGCTGTGTGTTACGAGCAATACGAGCAGAGAAATCTGTTGGAAGCGCAATTGCCTCATCCAACGCGTTGGTGTGCAAACTTTGTGTATGACCAAGTGCCGCAGCCATAGCCTCAATACAGGTACGTGCAACGTTGTTGAATGGGTCTTGCTCGGTCAAACTCCATCCCGATGTTTGACTATGTGTTCTTAGCGCTAACGATTTTGGATTCTTTGGATTGAATTGTTTTACAATTTTTGCCCAAAGTAAACGAGCAGCACGCATTTTGGCAATCTCCATAAAGTGGTTCATACCAACTGCCCAGAAGAACGATAAGCGAGGCGCAAAGGCATCGATATCGATACCAGCCTTGGTTCCAGTACGTAGGTACTCCAAACCATCGGCCAAGGTATACGCTAGTTCAATATCAGCAGTTGCTCCAGCCTCCTGCATATGGTAACCGGAGATAGAGATGCTGTTGAACTTAGGCATATTCTTCGATGTGTACTCGAAAATATCGGCAATAATTTTCATTGAGAATTCTGGTGGGTAGATGTATGTATTACGCACCATAAACTCTTTTAGAATATCGTTCTGAATTGTACCGCTTAATTGCTCAAGGGTTGCACCTTGCTCTAAAGCAGCAACAATGTAGAATGCAAGTACAGGTAATACGGCACCGTTCATTGTCATAGATACAGACATCTTATTCAATGGAATACCATCGAAAAGAATTTTCATATCCTCAACAGAATCGATAGCAACACCAGCCTTACCAACATCACCCACAACACGCTCATGGTCTGAGTCGTATCCGCGGTGTGTTGCTAGGTCGAATGCAACCGAAAGCCCCATTTGGCCTGCAGCCAAGTTACGACGGTAGAAAGCATTTGACTCCTCAGCAGTTGAGAAACCTGCATACTGACGAACAGTCCAAGGTCTCATCACATACATAGTGCTATAAGGACCGCGAAGGAATGGTGGCAAACCTGCAGCATAGTTTAGGTGCTCCATATTCTCCAAATCGTTGGCAGTATATGCAGGCTTAACTGGAATACGCTCAGGTGTTAACCAGTCTGCCTCAAGATTAGAACCGCTCTTATCGGCTTTAATCTGCTTTATATTGATTTTCTTATAATCTGGTTTCATAATTTAAATTTTTAGACGCTAGATGTTAGACATTAGATTTCAGACTTCGTTAAAGATTTTTTAAATCCAATCATCATTTTCTGAAGTTCATTTATCTCGGAGATAAATATAGACGTAGTTTCTTTATTAAGATAATTAATCTCTATACCTATCAACAAAAGATTTTCAACCTCATAGGATGATGAAATAGCAATATCAATAAATCTCATAAACTCTTTATCACCTCGGCCAGAGCCTTCGGCAATGTTTGAAGCAATAGATATTGCTGCACGTTGAAGTTGAGAGATATAGCCAAAGCGCTCTGACGAAGGAAGTTTTTCACACAGGATGTAAACATCCTTTGCGATACCCTTAGCCTTTTGCCATATTTTCAACTCCTTAAAATTGTGCATTTTTATCTGATGTCTTGTGTCTGAAATCTGATATCTTGTTACAATATATTAAGCAACGATTGGTATTGTTTAAGTGTTTCAAGCAAGTTGCTCTTCACATTGATGTAGTTTTCGATTCCTTTAGCCTCTAGTTCAGGCTTGCAAGCAGGGTCACCAGCAACTACATATATTGCTTTACCGTTCAATTTCTCAAACGCCTCAACTGCTAGAGTTGCGTACTCCTCATCGGAACTACAAATAACCACGATATCGGATTTTGCATCAAGAGCAGCCTTAACACCCTCGTCAACAGTTTTGAAGCCAATATTATCAATCACCTCAAAACCTGCCACAGCAAAGAAGTTGCAGCTAAACTGAGCTCTTGCTCTGCGCATTGCTAAACTACCTAGTGCTAGCATAAACACCTTTGGTCGACGTCCACTGACATCGGTTCTGTAACGTAACTCTTCAAAAGCCTGAGCGCCACGATAAGGAACCAAAGGTAATGCAATTGCATCGGCAGGTTTTTCAGATGCTTTGCGGGTAACAGCATTGGCACTTACAGCCTTTGCATCTGCAATCTCATTGAAGTTTGGATACTGGTTAGTTCCAAGTACGGTCTCACGGCGATTTGCAATGTTGGTATCGCGCTTGTTGGAAACCTCAGCAATTTGAGCCTGAACATAACCTTTAATGAACGCTTCCTTATAACCACCCATCTCATCAATCTTCAAGAATTGATTCCATGCATTCTCGGCAATAGAGATGGTTAAATTCTCTATATAGTAACTTCCTGCAGAAGGGTCTGCAACTTGACCCAAGTAAGATTCCTCGCGTAGAAGCAGTTGCTGGTTACGAGCAATTCTCTCTGAAAAAACAGATGACTCAGCGTATGGAGCATCGAATGGAAGAACATTCAACGAATCAACGCCTGCAAGAACTGCCGACATACCCTCGGTAGTTGTGCGAAGCATATTTACATAAGCATCGTAAACGGTCTTGTTCCAACGGCTTGTTTCAGCATGAATTCTCATTTGAGCCGATTTAGCCGATGCTGGATTGTAAGCCTCAACCATTTTTGCCCAAAGCAAACGCGCAGCACGGAACTTTGCAATCTCCATAAAGTAACTGGAACTAATCGCAAAGTTGAAACTCATTCTGGTAGCAACCTCATCAACGGTAAAACCTTTCTCTGTTAAAACTGTTAGATAGTTGCTAGCCATGGCAAGCGCAAAACCTAACTCCTGAACAATTGACGAACCGCTATTGTGGAAAATATGTCCGTTAACACCTATCACCCTGAAATTTGGGAAATTCTTAACGGCGAGTATAACTGAAACTAACCCTTCGAACGAAGCGTCGTTATCGCAGCAGAACTTACCGTTTAACGTTAGTGATGTTAATGGGCTGTAATCGATAGAAAATCTAATTTTTTGAGCATCGAAACGACTTTGCTCTAAGAATTTTACGATGAAAGGTAACGCCTTTGCGGTAGCAAAACCTCCGGTAAAATTAATTTCAACCTGATTTAGGTCGATATCCTTAAGCAAACGGCTTATGGAATCGAGAGTGGGTTCACACTCATTGCAAAGATTGAATCCTAGCGATTCAACACCCTTTGCAAGCATATCAATGGCTTTACGGTTGGCATCGGTTGGTTTGTCTAAGCAAACCTCAATGTCCTGACGAATTAACCAATGATTGCCCTTCTCATGATTACCACGAACGTAAGGGAATTGTCCGGGTTTCACATAGGTTGTTTCGATATTAGCAAGGTCTTCGGAGCGATAGTAGGGCTTAACATTGATGCCCTCGATAGTTTTCCAAATCAATTTTTTATCGTAATCAGCTCCTTTCAAATCCTCGCGTATTACCGATTCCCATTCCTGTGTAGAAACTGGGGGAAATTCGGTAAAAAGCTTTTCGTTGCTTTTTTCTGCCATAATCAGACTATTTGGATTTCGGATTGCAAAGTTATAAAATGATGTAAATGAGAATGCAATTTACGGCAATAATTAAAGCAATGATGCTGTTAAGCATAACCAATTTTAAATAGACATCGCAGAGAAATTATCTACAAACATCGATTGAATGAACGAATTTAATGAAAGAGTTCGCGCAGATTTCGCAGATAAGCGCAGAAAAATTTAATGTAGGTTATGGCTATCTGCGAAATCTGCGGGAAAGTTCCAAAAAGCCTATAAAAGAAAAGTCCCTCCATATCGGAGAGACTTTCAAATATGATAACTATTCATTAAAGCATTTCAACCATCGAAAGTAAGCCAACTGCAAGTCCAGCTTTACCATCGCGAAACGTAAATATTAAGTGATAAGCCCCGGTTTTTGAACAAACCCAATCAATAGAGGGGTAATCCTTACCCGATGCAATTACATAGGTTGTTGCAAGCATTCGGTTATTGTCATATAACTCCAACATCACTTTACCTTCATAGTCCTTAGAGTTACATACTGAGAATCGGTACTTAACATCTTTCTTAAGAATTACAGGGAAACGTTGCTTTGGGGGAGGGTCTCCCGCATCAAGTTTAATACGGAAATCCTTTAAAAATGACGCCTCCTTTGCAATCATTCCGCAAATTTGAACCAACTCTTCTTCAGACTGTGCTTTAGCGCTATTTGTAAACGCTACACCCAGAAGAACAACTGCAAACACAAAGAGTATTCTTTTCATAACCTAATAATTTCCTAAAATTTTGTAAGATCGCTTCTGAGTTGCTGAATACTTTCAATAATCTTGTTGTAAGTTTCATCGCTCATTTCAACTATCTGCTTATCGGTTTGTGTAAATGTTAACTCACCGTTAACCTCTACCATTTCTGGCTCACCAACTTCATAAGTAATTTTCACCTCATCAAATAACAACTTAATCTTATCTATCTCTGACAAAAACTTTGCCATATTTGGATCTTTCTCATAAACTTTAAGCACCTTGGTTAGAAAAACAAGGATGGTTTTTTGCTCGCCCAAGGTTTCACGTATTTTACTATGATCGCTTATTTGAGCAACTCGCGAAGTAAGATAAGCACCTTCAACCCAAACTCCAGCCACAATAACTGCACTAAGCATAGGGCGATTGGTTTCTCGTAAATAATTATCTATTCTACTAAAACTTTGTTGTGAAATGGTAACCAATGAGTCTAAGTTCTCATTATTGGTAGCTAAACGTTTCAAGGTGGTAAAATCAAAAAACTGACCCACTTGAATATCATCGGCTAAACGCTTAATTACCGAAATGTAATCAACCACAAATGATGTTTTCTCATACATATTTAGGTAACCCAAATCACAGCCATATATACCAAGCGCCAATGCCTTCTCAAAACTTGTATTGTACCTCTCCGAGGCCTTGGTGTTTACTAAAAAATCCTTATTAAATGGAATCTTCAAACCCTTAATGAGTGCTGCAGTCTCCACTGGAGATGCTATGTTTTGAATCATCTCATCAATTACTTGGGTACCTAATACTGGTGCAGTAACTTCTGCATCAATAATATCATTTGGAATGTTAAAATCTTCTGTAACATCATCACCCTTACTACACGACTTGCATGATGTAAGCACCAATGATACACTAAGTATAAGTAACAAATACAACAATCTCCTATTCATATCAGAAATTAGGATTATATAATTTTCAATAATTATTGTGAGTAAAGATAAGAAAAAATTATTTTGATAACGAAGGTAACTTAATTTTTGAGAATAGTTCTATAAGTTTTTTCAACGACTCATAGTAAAGGGTTATATATAGCAATATTGTCATTACCCAAATTGCAGACAGATTAAACCAGAAAGTATCGAAATACATTCCCAAAAAGTGCTTTCGAGGTGCAAGGAAATGCGAGCGGAAGTCGAGTATGTGGTTTGGTAATGGATCACGGAACACGGGATCGTTTTGCTGAACTAGCTCATCCTTGTACTGCAATATTTTATTTTTCTCGGTGAATTTCGTCGCAAGATCACTAATACTCTCGTTGTGATAAGCCCTACGCTTACCTTCGTAAAGTTTTGGGTTTGTGCTCACCAAATACTCCACTATTCTTTCACGTTTTTGACTTTGAGCCAAGAATATTTCGTTATAGAAACGTTTCAATGCATCAACGTAATCAATCAAAGGATATGCGGCTTCTTCGTCAAACTTCTCTGGGGTTAACCTGTCAGTGTAATTATATGGAATTGATTTGGAATAAGTTGAAGTTTCTGTTAAAACAGCCCTTCTGATTACAGCCAAAGCATCATCAAATTTATTCTTGATTTCGGGGTTATTCCTTTCGCCAAGATTCTCAATACAGTAGTTGACCCTCTTTTCTAGCTCAGGAATATAATGCACAACTTTAAAATCGGCATTGCGCTGAATTTTCTCAATGTCAAAGAAAACTTTCTGAAAATCGTTATCCTTGAACTGATGCACCACCAAAGCCTCATACCCCCACTTTG
>JAEXVC010000006.1 GCA_023406715.1 Bacteroidota bacterium
ATACTAGCTCGATTTCAGAAAACAGACTACGATGTTATCCGTTTTTCATCTATTTGCGAGGGCAATATACCCAACGCTGAGCTCGACCTAAAAACCATGGATATGCGAATTAGGGGTGTCGAAAACATTTCTGTTAGCGACTCCCAAAGCGTGCATATAAGTCCGCATAAGAAAGAAATTGTTATGCAGAAGAACAGAAATTTCCAATTTGGTGGATATGTTCAGGCAGGTCTATTCAAATTCTACGGAGAAACATTCAAATTTGATTACGATAAGTTTAAAATTGATTTAGTTGATGCGGATTTGTTGGAACTCGATTACCAAACCAACAACAGGGACAATTACGGCCGAAGAATTCTACAAAGTGTTCAAAACACTATGGAGAAAATAAACGGAAATATTCTTATCGATAAACCCAACAACAAATCGGGCTTAATAAGTAATCCCAACTACCCCATATTCAACAGTACCGGAATGTCCTACGTTTACTACGACGACCCAACCATTCATGGCGGAATTTACAAACGCGACTCGTTCTATTTCGAAATACTACCTTTCACTTACGAAAATCTCGATAATTTTGAAAGTATAGACCTGAACTTCAAGGGAATTCTACACTCCGGAAATATTCTTGCTCCCATTGAAGAAACTTTAGTGCTACGCCCCGATAATTCATTAGGTTTTATCAAAAAAACACCACCCGAAGGATTAGCGCTCTACCGAGGCAAAGGATTTGCTTTCAATAAGGTTGACCTAAGCAACCAAGGACTTATTGTTAATGGCGATATTAAATACATTTCCTCAACTACATCCTCGGAGGCCATGTACTTATTCCCCGATTCAATGACAACCCAATCTGATAGTTTTTATATAGATAAGAGGATTTCGGGAATCCAATATCCTAATCTAATTGGTGGTCGACATAAAATAAAATGGCTACCAAAACGCGATAAATTCTACGTTAAACGTGGCGAAAGGCCTTTTGTGATGTACGATACACTTGCAAGACTCATGGGCGACTTACTTCTTGAGCCTATTGGATTAACTGGCAATGGCGATATAGCTCTAGCTAATGCAGCGCTGAGTTCATCGCACTACGATTTTAACGCCGACGACTTTAACTCGCCCAAAGCAAACCTGAAACTATATAAACCTAAAACTGAAGACCTGGCACTATCTACCGACAGTGTTAAATCAAATATTGATTTTAAGAATCAAAAAGGAGAGTTTAGTAAAACTCAGAAGAGTGTCTACGCTAAACTTAATGCGTTACACTACGAAGCTCACCTCGATAGATTTGGTTGGGATATGAACTCGCATAACCTAAACTTCCTAACCGCAATGCGGCAAGAGGCTGTTCGTGATGGGGAATTTACCGTTTCCCGAATGTATGACAAAGACTCTCTCCCTGCTGGTTCTCTTTTCTACTCTGTTCAAGCAGAGGAAGACTCTCTTTACTACTTCTCACCTAAATCAAAATATAACCTAGAAACAGCCGAACTAAAGTCCGATAGTGTTAAGTATATTATAGCTGCTGATGCTGTAATTTATCCAAAGGATAAAAAAGTAAAGGTTGACCCTGCAAATAGGATGAATAAATTCTCCTTAGCAACCGTTATCGCGAATTTATCATCAAGATACCATAAAATATACAATTCGGAGTTAACCATATCTAGTAGAAGAAAATATAAAGGAAATGGACTTTATGATTATATTGATGAGAGAGATTCTGTTCAAACTATTGTATTAAATAATGTTGAGAACGATGCTTTCCTTAATACTTATGCCGAGGGAAAACTAACTGAACCCGATAGTTTTAAATTAAGTCCCAACTTTGGGTTTATTGGAGATTATCGACTTTTCGCTCCCGACCAATTCCTCGAGTTTAAAGGAGGAGCACGGCCAATTTACAATTGCCCCAATACCAAAGCGCAGTGGTTAAAATTTGAATCGCAAATCGACCCCAAGAAAGTTAGAATACCTGTAGGGGAAAAGCCACAGAACTTAAACCTGAATTACCTTGTTAATGGTTCCGTTATAGCAGAAGATTCACTTAAACTCTACGGCGGATTTATGCGAATGCGTAAGGATTACGCGGATAAATCTATTGTTCAGGCGGAAGGTTATATGAGTTTTAACAATAACAACCGCCGATTTACCGTAGCTCAACCCTACAAGTTAGAGAATCCAGACACATCGGGTAACAGCGTAAGCTTGCAAAAGGATTACTGTATGACCTTTGGCGAAGGAACTGTTCAACTTCCCGTTAACCTTGGGCAAATAAAGCTAAAAAACTACGGTAGCTTAATCCATAAAATGGAGGAGAACGACTTAAGCTTAGATTTAATAATTCAACTTAACTTCCATTTCAACCAAAAATCACTTGAGGCAATGGCTACCGAACTGAATGGTGCAATTACTCTTGATAAAGTCGACTTAAGTCGAAAACTTTATAAAAAAGCCCTCTACGAGTGGATTGACACATCGCAAATTCAAACCGCTTTAAACCAGTTAACCCTTTTTGGCTCTTTTAGCCAGATTCCTAAAGGATATGAAGCAACAATGATTCTGAACGAAGTAAAAATGAAGTGGGATCCTTTACGCAAATCGTTCCACTCAAAAGGGAAACTTGGCATTGGAACTATTGGGAATATTCAGGTTAACAAGTTTGTAGATGGTTACATTGAAATATTTAAAAAGCGTAGTGGCGACTTAATGACCCTATATCTTCAACTTGGCGATGACAAATATTATGTTTTCACCTATACTAAAAGCGTAATGCAGGTTTCATCGAGCAATCCTGAATTTATTTTACCTATCCAAACACAAAAATCGAGCGAGCAGAAAGTTAAAGTTCGACCAGGCGAAATTGGTTACAGATTCCTAATTGGTACAAAGAAAGATTTAGATGCTGCACGTGAACGCTATAAGCAACTAAAATTTGGCATAAATCCAGATAAATCCAACGAAGATATAACGGAAGAAGAACAGGATGAGGACAAAAAGGGTGACAATTAATGCCCTTTCCTCATCTTTTCCCAAACCTCCATATCCCTTATACTCTCACCATCTATCACAAAACGAATTGCTGTCTTAACAGCATGAAACCCACTATTACCAGCAGCTCCGGGATTAATGTACAGAAAATTGTGTTTTTTATCGAACTTTACTTTCAGGATATGGCTATGCCCACATACAAATATATCAGCGGGTAAAGTTTCAATAAGAGGCTTCACTTGAATATCGTACCTTCCCGGAATACCACCAATATGTGTCATTAGCACTTTAACCTCTTCAACTTTGAAATGCAAAAAGTTAGGATAACTTATCCTTATTCTGTGGTCATCAATATTCCCGTGAACAGCACGCAAAGGCTTATATTTTGATATTCTATCAGCTAACTCCAATGAGCCAATATCGCCTGCATGCCAAATTTCATCGCAATCTGCAAAAAACACATCCAAACCCTCATCCCAAAAACCATGAGTATCAGACAAAACACCTATTTTCTTCATTAAATGCAGACTTTAGAAATTAAACATCACCAAAATTAACCGATATTTTATCTATATCCTAAACTTTAAAAATAAAGAAGTATTCAAAAATCTGACGTCTGACATCTGATGTCTGATATCTATTGACTATTTTTGAAATGAAAAAAACGAACAGATGCACATATTCTACGCTCACGATATTGCAGGCAATACATACACTCTCCCCGAAGAAGAGTCGAAGCATTGTATAAGAGTATTAAGGCTAAATGCTGGTGATGAGATAACATTGATAGATGGAAAAGGGAATCTTTTTACAGCAAGCATTGCTAATCCAAACCCCAAGCGCTGCGAGGTCATTGTAACCGATGTAAAAACTGAGTTTGGCAAGCGCAATTTTTACCTACACATAGCCATTGCTCCTACCAAGAATATTGAACGTCTAGAATGGTTCCTAGAAAAAGCCACAGAAATTGGGATCGATGAAATTACTCCAATTCTTTGCGATCGCTCAGAGCGTAAGGTTGTAAACAACGATAGGCTTGAAAAGATAATTGTGTCGGCAGTCAAGCAATCAATCAAAGCCTATGTTCCAAAGTTAAACGAGATGATTTCGCTTAAGCAATTCCTAAATCAAAATATTGAAGGGCAGAAATTTATTGCCCATTGCAACAGTTGGGACTTACCTCCTCTAAAGAACAACATACAACTAAGTTCAAAAGTCACAATTCTTATTGGCCCCGAAGGCGATTTTACACTATCCGAAGTTGAGCAATGTTTGAGTAAGGATTATCAGGAAATTAGTCTTGGAACTTCACGCTTAAGAACAGAGACTGCTGGGGTTGTAGCATGTCATACTGTTAATCTTATAAATTAAAAACGAGTAAGGAATCTTACTCGTTTCGCTAGTGTATTATCAATAATTACCTTGTTTGATTTTTCACCCATCTCCCAATCTCTTCTAAAACTACTGGAGATATTGTTTGCTCAATAGTTCCGTATTCACTTGGCGAGCCAGTTTTGCACTCCTGAAATAAATGGTTAAGGTTTGGGAAACTTTTTACAGTAACATCTTTGTTCTTTGCTTTATCTAATGCTTTTTTTATGGCATTTAAATTAACATCTGCAGGCACCTGTAAATCTTTTTCGCCATTAATAGCCAATACTGGGCAATTTACCTTTTCCAAAACATCAGCGGGGTTATGTCTCAAAAAGAACAGCATCCAAGGATTCATAATTTGTTTAAGTTGCTTTTCGATAATCTCACTTTCCGAAGTTTTTCCATCGTTCATTTCGGAGTTTTCGCTAATTACCTTTTTAAGATGGTCTATAAGTTCGGCCTTTAATTTATCTGTATCGCTATTTTCTAAAACACTATCAAATATCTGCTGATTTATTAACTTCGATTTTTGCAAATCGGCCTCACTTGCTCCCGAAGCTCTACCAATTAATTCTTGCTGCATCAATAACAAATCAGCACCTCGAATACCTGTTCCAGCCATTAAAACAATAAAACTTACATCTTTAGAGTTTGCTGCAACCATTGGTGCTATAATTCCACCCTCACTATGACCAATTAACCCTATTTTCTTTGAGTTGATTTCTTTTCTATTCATTAAAAATTCTACGGCAGCCTCAACGTCAGTGGCAAAATTCGCAGTGGTTGCTTTACTAAAATCACCAGTCGATTTTCCAACCCCTCTATCATCAAATCTAAGAACAACTATACCATTACGGGTTAAGTAATCGGCAAGAACAAAAAATGGCTTATGTCCAAAAATCTCCTCATTCCTATTCTGTGGTCCACTTCCGGAAATAAGAATAACTGCAGGGAATTTGCCTTCATTTTCAGGAAGAGTAAGTGTACCAGCAAGAGTTATATTTTCTTTTGAGTTGATAAAAGTAACTTCTTCGGAATGGTAAGAAAATGGCTCCTTGGGTTCCTGAGGCCGATTAATCACTATGGCTGTTTTGGATTTTGTAAGATTTAGAGGTAATGATAATCCAGCCTGTTTAAATGTCCCAATTATTAATTCATCGCTAAAGCACGCTCCTTGATATTCAATTTGCAGTTTAGGCATTTTTATTTCTAGCTTGTTATTATCCAAACTCACTTTTTCAACTGAAATTCCTTTTGCACCTTGGCTGGGACTGTCCATGGTGGCTTTATAACCATCGTCGCTCTTTTCAATATTAAGTACTATGGGCAATTTGGTCCCTTGTATTTCCAAAGAACCAGACCATTGCCCAACTATATTCTGACTTAATGCAATTTTCGATACAATCAGAAAAAGTGCGAAAAAAATACTTTTCTTCATTTTATAAATTTTAATCTATCCAACAAAAAAATCCAACACATTAAGTGCCTTACTTGCCGGAACCTGATAGAACTCTGTGTATCTGCATTTCATACAGGTAAACGAACTAAATTTCCTATTCTGAATATTGAAAAGTTTTGTAAGAACACTCCCTGAAATATGGGCTTCGCCCATTTCAAAATCCTTACCACCACATTTGGGACAGGGATTTTTTGATTTAACTATTCTCATCTTCTTGATTATTTGAATTGTTGCCATCGTTGTTTTTTTGAGATTTCCAGCGTCCAGCCTTTTTAAGCGCCTGGTCAATAATCCATTCCAACTGGCCGTTGGTGCTGCGGAACTCGTCCGCAGCCCACTTCTCCAGTGCATCCATTTTATCTGGGTCAATCCTCAGAACAAACGACTTCTTTTTCGACATAACCTACTGATGTAAAGTTCCTGCGTTGATTATTGGACTTGCAGAATCCTCAGAGCAGAGCACAACCATTAGGTTGCTAACCATTGCAGCCTTTTTATCCTCATCAAACTCAATAATCTTATCGTCGGCCAACTTTGTTAAAGCTAGTTTAACCATGCCTACAGCGCCATCCACAATCTTTTCACGAGCAGCTATAATAGCATCAGCTTGCTGACGGCGTAGCATAACTGCTGCAATCTCAGGAGCATAAGCTAAATAATTAATTCTAGCCTCAATCACCTCAATTCCTGCAATTGCAAGACGCTCATTCATTTGTTGTTCCAGAATCTCGTTAATCTCTTCGCCATTCGACCTTAATGTCATTTCATTTTCAACACTACCTCCTGAATGGTCGTAAGAATACAAACCAGCCACATAGCGCAATGCAGCATCGCACTGAATTTTAACGAAGTTCTGGTAGGCCATCATCTTCTCATTTAACTTTGCAACTGCAGTGGCACCAGCAACATTGGCAGCCATTGAAGCATTATCAACATGGAACGATGCCTTATAGGTGTCGGCCAAACGCCATACCACCACAACGCCAATCATTACAGGGTTACCAGTTTTATCGTTAACTTTAATTGGCTCAGCATCGAGGTTACGAGCACGGAGCGTTAATCTTTTCTTGGCATAAAAGGGATTAACCCAAAAGAAACCGTTATCCTTAATTGTTCCCTCGTACTTTCCAAAGAAAACCATTACACGTGCTTCGTTGGGCTCAATTTGCATAAACCCTGCCCAGAAAATCAGATTCAAAATAAACGAAAAGCCCAGAGATATTCCATAAATGGCTCCTTGGGTCTCAGTTAAATATGGAGACGATACAGCACGAACAAAAAAGAAGATTATTCCGATAAGGAACAGAATATTAAAGAGCAACATAAAAATTCCAGACAACCTAAGTCCACTAAATTTTTCTTCAGTCGTTTTCATAATTTTAATTTTGAGTGTTATTATTTTGATATCACATATATATCGTTTTAAATTTCAAAAAGTCAAGAAAAAACCGGAAAATATTTTCCGGTTTTTAAAAATTTAACTTTTCCATAATCCGTTTAACGGAATCATCAGGAATTTTTGGTGTTAATCGTTCTAACTCATTCATTAGGGATTTAAGCCGATGAATTTCTTTGGTTAAAGGAAATGGTAACTGAATTACCTCCTGATTGTTATAGCCGTCCCCATTATTGTATGTTTTCCTGATGTAAAGTAGTTGTGTGTAGATTCTATTCATAGGCATCTTTTTTGCAATAACGGAAATGTACTTCCAATTATTGTATGAAAAAGTGCTATTATTTTTAATACGATAGAACACTAATTGAACAGATTTGCACAGTCAAACTAACGATAGATTTGTGCAAATCTGTTCTATCCCTGTAATTAGTGTTCTATTTAAAACCCAAACTCAAGGCTTAAATTTTTCTCTTTTACTGTTTTCCGAAGGTTTATTAATGCATATCTCATTCTACCCAGCGCAGTATTTATGCTAACGTTGGTTAATTCAGCAATTTCTTTGAAACTTAAATCGCCATAGTAACGGAGCATTATTACCTCTTTTTGGTCGTCGGGTAACATGTCGACAAGCATTCTTATTTCATCTAAAACCCTATCGAACACCATTGCTTGCTCAACGTTCATCTCAGCAAAACGTGGCGAACTGAACAAATCGACAGGTGAATCCTCGTTGGAAACCTCACGGTACTGCTTGTTATGACGAAAATGGTCAATCACCAGATTATGCGCTATGCGCATTAACCATGACTGGAACCGGTTGTTCTCCGAGTATCGTCCTTCTTTTAACGAGCGAATAACCTTCACAAAGGTTTCCTGCATTAAGTCTTCTGCCAAATGGGGTTTGCGCACCATCATTAAAATGTAGGTGTACACTTTTCTTTCATGACGCTTAATAAGCATCTCCAACGCGGCATTACTACCATTGATGATTTCCGACAGAAGCTCTTGGTCGGTGATGTGGTTTGCATTCACGGCAACCTCCTCTTATTTTGGTTAACGTGTAGAGCTTCTATCTATAGGCAATCAGTTTTAAGAGTTTGTAGAATAATTATAACATTTATTGTGCCAAGTAAGCTAATTTTTCTGAAATAATCAAAATTGCTTTAGTATTTTATACATACTTTTGATACAAAATGTTTCCAAATTCCATAATTATCATCAGATTTCAGAGGGATTTTGTTGTTGATTTTAAATGGTATATAACAATAGTTCAAACCGAATACATATTCATAAACTTCATCTAACCTCTTTTAATTCAATTAACATTTAACCAATAATCGTCAACTTATTCACCCAATAACCGCTATCTTTGTTAGTTAATTTTTTGCAAATGGCGGTTCAGGATAAAAACGTTATATCGATAAAAGGGGCTAGGGTTCATAACCTTAAGAATATTAGCCTCGATATTCCTCGTAATAAACTAATTGTAATAACAGGAGTTTCCGGCTCGGGAAAGTCATCCTTGGCATTCGATACAATTTACGCCGAAGGGCAAAGACGCTACGTTGAAAGTTTATCATCGTACGCTAGGCAGTTCCTTGGACGTGTTGCAAAGCCAGAGGTCGATATTATCAGCGGAATTCCACCGGCCATTGCTATTGAGCAAAAGGTTAATACTCGTAATCCGCGTTCAACCGTAGGAACGTCTACGGAAATATACGATTACCTTAAATTACTATTTGCAAGAATAGGGAAAACTTACTCCCCTGTTTCAGGGAAACTTGTAAAAAAGCAATCGGTAAGCGATGTGGTTAACTTTATAAGCGCTTACGACGAGGGTGTGAAAATGACCCTGCTAGCACCCTTGGTGCTAAATGGTAACCCAAAAGCAAGGCTTGATGAACTTGCCCGCGAGGGTTTTACACGCGTAGAAGCGGGCGAACAAACAATCAGGATTGATGAGGATAAAATTCGCGAATTAATCAATATCTCAGGGGCCGAATTACGGCTGGTAGTAGACCGCTTTGCAGTTTCGCACGAGGAGGATTTCCTTAGTCGTATTGCCGATTCCATTCAAACAGCATTTGCTGAAGGCAACGGGTTCTGCCTAATCAAAATACATCTTGACGATAAGGTTTTGGAGGAGCATTTCTCCAATATTTTTGAGATTGATGGAATTAAGTTTGAAGAACCAACCGAGCATCTTTTCAGCTTTAACAGTCCACTTGGCGCCTGTCCAAAATGCGAGGGCTACGGAAAAGTAATTGGGATTGATGAGGATTTGGTGGTTCCCAACAGAGGACTTTCTATT
>JAEXVC010000099.1 GCA_023406715.1 Bacteroidota bacterium
CGTATAGCCCATTGCATAAAGCCCCCCTACAATTGCCCCCATTGCTGTACCTGACACATTACTTATCGGGATTCCATTTTCCTCAAGGGCCTTTATTACGCCAACATGGGCAAGCCCTTTAGCTCCACCACCACTAAGAACGAGACTAACTGTTTGCCCTGAAATCCCAATGCTAATGCCCCAAAATAGTAATAACAATAATACGTTTCGCATTTTGCCAATTTATTTCCACAAAGTTACAGTAATTGTAAAAAAAGTGTATTAAACAGATGTTAAATAATACTTTACAGCAAATGAAAGATGTAGGTAGTAAAAAACAATTTAAAACATACAACTTAAATCGGGGCGAATTCCAATAATTAGAATATCATCAACTTGCTCGTTATCACCTTTCCACTCCATCATACTATCGTAAAGGTGCTTTCGTTGTTGGTCGAGAGGCATTTTGTGGATAGTAAGCAAAAGATGCCTAAAGCGTCGGAACTTAAACTTCTTGGAATCAGGTCCACCAAACTGGTCAACATAACCGTCGGTAAATATGTAGAGCATATCATTGGGCTGAATTGGAATGTAATGGCTACTGAAGAGCAAATGTCCAGTATCGGAGGCCATTCCAACAGAGTATCTATCACCCTTAACCTCTATAATCTTGCCATCGCGGAGTAGGTAAAGATTGCTAAACGCACCTGAAAACTGAAGAATATTGTACTCCTTATCTATAACACAGAAAGCAACATCCATGCCATCCTTTACCTTAACACCACCATCACTCAAATTTACACCTGACGTAAACATTTGATGAATACTAATACTTAGCCTATTAAGAATTTCAGCAGCATCATCAACTCCTTCAATATTTGTAATATTTCTTAGCAACTCAATGCCAATTATCGACATAAATGCCCCAGGCACTCCGTGGCCAGTACAGTCAACCACTGCAACAAACGTTTTATTTTTCGTCTCATTTATCCAGTAAAAATCGCCACTAACAATATCCTTGGGCATAAAAAGAATAAAGGAATCGGGGAGCGATGTTTTAAAAGAATCAATTGGGGGTAAAATAGCATCCTGTATTCGCTTTGCATAGTTAATACTATCGGTAATACTTTTATTTTTTACTACCAACTCTTCTTTTTGCTGTTCAAGTTCAACCATAACTGACTGACGTTCCTGTAGCAGTTTATTAATCTTGTTAAGGTTTTTATTTCTATAATAAAAGTATGATAGCAATAACCCAAACACCAAAACAGCATAAACATACATTGATAATCGAGAACGCCAAAAAGGAACAGCAACCTGAAGCCTCAGAACAGTAGGATCGGCACACCAAACTTGGTCGCTATTAGCTCCCATAACCTTGAAGTAGTAATTGCCCTCAGATAGATTTGTGAATGTGGCAGAGTTTCTATGACCAGACTCAATCCATTTATTATCGAGACCAAGCATTTGGTAGCGATATTGGTTCTTTTCAGGATGATTATAGTCCAATGCAGCAAACTCTATGGTAAGAGTTTTAAAACTCTGAGGAATCCTTAACTTTTCAAGTTTATTTGGATAAATAACTTCCACCCCATCTACCCCAACAATTTCAACTTTTGTGATGCAGACATTCGGAACATTAGTGTTAATTGGAATAGAATCGGGGTTAAAGCAATTATACCCCAGTATTGAACCAAAATACATCTTTCCAGATGAGGATTTGTAACTTGCACCAATATTGAACTCATTGCTCAACAACCCGTCCGAAGTTGTATATGAACGCACCAAATCGGTAACAGGATTCAAAACCACAAGTCCTTTATTTGTACTTATCCATAGTTTTCCAGAAGAATCCTCCTCAATAGAATTAATAACCTTATTAGGCAGGTTTTGACTATCGGTGTAAAGCTTAAATGTATTGGTTTGCCTATTATACCTGTGTAAGCCAGAAGTTGTTCCTACCCATAGAAATCCATTCCTATCCTCATGCAGGCAAAGTATCTCATTGGATATTAACTCTTTCCCTGTATACTTAGTTGGTCGAAGAAACGATATAATTTTTGAAACATCAGGAGAAATAACACTTAACCCATTATTTGTTGCAGCCCAAATAAATCCTTTACTATCTACTAAAACGTCATACACCTCGTTTCCTGACAAGGACAAAGAATCTCTTCGACGGGAGTAAAAACTCTTTATTGTTTTGTTTTTTAAGAAATGTAAGCCTGAACGAGTCGCAATCCAAAGGCCTCCATCTTTATCCTCAGAAATTGAGTATATCCTATTGTTTTGAAATAAATCACCACTATAAACTCCCCTAGACTCAAAAAAATCGACAAAACCTTTAATCGATTTATTATACAGAAGTAGTCCGTTGCGAGTTCCAACAAGAATTTCACCTTTAATTGTTTTGTAAATGGTATGAATAAAATCATTCCTTACCCCGCTACCCGATATCTCCTTGGATAATCTTCTATTGCTCCCTGTTTTTGGGTTAAAAATGTGCAATCCTGCCCCCCAAGTTCCCAGCCAAACCTCGCCATTGTCCTCTAAAATAGATGCAATAATATTATTCGAAAAAAGTGAATTCCCTGCGATATCCTTCCCGTAACCATCGAAACGGGAGCCGTAAGGGTTCCACTTGATTAATCCAATTTGGGAGCCAATCCACAGCACATTCGATTTATCACGTAAGATGGTAGAAATATGAACAGGGGAAATCTTTTGATTATTAAAAACCAATCTATCAACAGGAATTACTTCGCCATTCTGATAGAATTTGCAGAAACCTTTATCTGTACCTATCCATAAAAAGCCTTCCTTGTCTTCACTAATATGCTCTATAATTCCACTGAGCAACTTATGCTTATTCGAGTAATTAGTAAATACACCTAATTTAACATCAAATCTACTAAGTCCCTCATCAGTACCTACCCACATAGTTCCATTGGAATCTTCAAAAAATGAAGTAACTCTATTACTATTAATGGAGCTGGGTTTACTTGCATCGTTAGAGTATCGCTTAAACACACCAAGTTGCTTATCAAAAAGCATCAACCCATCCTTTGTACCAACCCACAAACGGCTCTGCGAGTCTTCAAAAATTGGGAAAGTACCTGTTTCCGATGGAAGATTGAAAATATCGTTATAGTGCTGGTAACTTATGAAATTATCTTTAGACGGGTTGTAAAGATGAAGCGCCTCCAGGGTTTTAACCCAAACCAAACCCTGTTTATCGCAAAAAATACTATAAATTTTATTGCTTGATAGCGAGTTTGAATTCTCGGGATTTGAGAGATAGTTCTTAAACGTTCCAGTTACTTTATCAAATCGGCTTAACCCAAACCTTGTTCCTATCCACAAATGCCCTTTAGAATCATCGACAATGGAGTAGATATAGTTATTGCAAAGGCTTGATGAGTCAAGTGGGTTATTGGTATATGTCACAAACTGATAACCATCGTAACGGCATAGGCCATCCTGAGTGCCAATCCATAGAAAACCCGTGGAGTCCTGGATGAGGGTGTTAACATGAGTTTGGGGTAAACCCTTGTCGGCATTAAAAAGATCAACATTAACAACCTGACTCTTTGCAATTAAGATATTGCAAAAAATCAGAATGTTTAGTAAAAAAAATGCTCTTTTCAAGGCAAGAAATAGGTATATGATTATCGCTAAGATATAAAAAAATAGCGTTTCTGCCAATTAAAAACCAAACCTTACTATAGGATTATTGCCAATTTGCAGCCCTTGAATAGGTTTTGATGGCGAAGGAATAAACTCGCCCAAGCCTAACTCGCCCCAGATTTTATCGACTCTTTCAATGGTATCGTTATCCATTATTACCACGTTTGGCCAATCGCGTTTGAAGTTATCCACTTTATAAGCCTTTCGGGTACCATCAAAACCTACTCGCTTCCGTTCATCAGCATCAATGCTAATAAGGTGGATATCGCGTTGCGGATCCATATTGCCAGCAACAAACCATAAAGCAAGGGATAAGTCGTCGATAGTATCACCAAAATCAAGTGCGAAAATTGCCAAAAATTTTCCTAGAGTTTCATTCTTAAACATTCGCTCGAGGGTATGCTTAACTGTTGAGACTTTGGATTTATCAATGGAAACAAATAAAATTGGGAATCCACTCTGAATTAACTTTATATTATATGCTATAATTTCCGAAAACGACTTTTCAATCTCAGCGGCAATCTCATTGGCATCGACATTATAGCCGAGCGATAGTCCTTTGCTAACGGTTGCATCAATAAATAATTTTGTGCCCAATCCGGCCATAGTGGAGGAATGGTCCAAAACATCCAAAGGTCCTTTTCCGAAATGAATATCACGGTCTGGATCGACGGAGTCGACTATGCATTCAATCACTTGGTTTGCATTCTGTACGTCAACACTGTCGGGTAAAGCCACAAGAAACTTATTGAACATCATTTGGCCCGCACCCCAAAGAGCGTTCATCACCTTATAAGCATGACCAGGGTATGCATTACTAATTTTTACAAGCGCAATGTTATGTGCCACACCTTCGAACGGCAGGTTCATATCGTTAAGTTCTGGAAGCATAGCAATTCTAATTGGCTCTAAGAATATTCGCTCAGTTGCCTTTGCAATATATGCATCCTCCATTGGCGGAACACCAACAATTGTAGCAGGGTACACGGCATTCTTCCTATGCGTTATGCAAGTAATATGAAATCGAGGATACCAATCGGCAAGCGAGTAAAAGCCAGTATGATCTCCAAATGGACCTTCCCAAGCCAAATCGTCCGAAGGGTCAACATAACCCTCAATCACAAAGTCCACATCAGCGGGAACCTCTAAATCTACCGTCAGACATTTCACCAAACTAACCTTTTTCTTCCGGAGAAAGCCTGCTAGCAGGTACTCGTCAAAATTATCGGGCATCGGTGCAGTTGCTGCATAAGTGTAAACGGGGTCACCACCCAAGGTAACAGCAACAGGCATAGGTTTCCCCAGTTTCTTGTACTCCTCAAAATGTCGTGCACCAACCTTATGCTGATGCCAATGCATACCGGTTTCAGCCTCGTTGAATATTTGCATTCTGTACATTCCTACATTACGAATTCCAGTATGTGGGTCTTTAGTATTAACCATTGGCAGGGTTATAAATCTACCTCCATCGTAAGGCCAGCATTTTAAAACAGGAAGCAAATCAATATTCGGTTCCATATGAACCACTTCCTGACACACACCCTTTCCACTCGAAACGGAGGGCATCCAACTAGCAACCTTCCCAAGCTTTGGCAAAGTGCTAAGTTTTTCCCAAAGTCCATCCTTTGGCCCAGCCAGTTCCTTAAAAAGAGAACTCATCTCAAGCCTAATATCCTCCAAGTCATCAACACCTAAAGCCAAGCACATCCTTTTAATGGAACCAATTGCATTGGTTAACACAGGAAACTCAGTTCCAGTATTTTCAAAAAGCAAAGCCTTGCCTCCATCTGGAAGTTTCGACATTCTATCGGTAATTTCAGTGATTTCAAGAATAGTATCGACAAATCTTTTAATTCGAATCAATTCGTTATTCTTCTCAAGAATATCGATAAACTGCTGGAGTGATTTGTATGCCATAAACTCAGATATTAGATGTCAGAAATTAGACACCAGATAAATTCTTTAAAAAACTATGGGATAAAAATAAAAAAAGGCTCTGGAAAAACACCAGAACCTTTAGTAAAGTTCATTAAGAACTGTTATTTCTTTACGTACTTGAAGTTCTTACCAAGGTAAATAGCCGAAGTACCTAACATTTCCTCAATTCGGATTAGTTGGTTGTACTTTGCAATCCTATCGGAACGTGAAGCAGAACCTGTTTTAATTAAACCAGTATTCAATGCAACAGCCAAGTGAGCAATAGTGGTGTCCTCGGTTTCGCCAGAACGGTGACTCATAATTGATGTCATAGAGTGAATATCGGCCAAACGAACAGCATTGATAGTCTCGGTTAAAGTACCAATTTGGTTAACCTTAACTAAAATACTATTAGCAACGCCCTTATCGATACCTTGCTGTAAACGGTCTACATTAGTTACAAACAAATCGTCACCAACAAGTTGTACTTTTTCACCAATTCTCTCAGTTAACATCTTCCAGCCATCCCAATCGTCTTCGGCCATACCATCCTCAATAGAGATGATTGGATATTTCTCAACCCATTTAGCCCAATAATCAAC
>JAEXVC010000101.1 GCA_023406715.1 Bacteroidota bacterium
CAATAGTTGCCATTATTTTACCTTCCTTATGAGTTTTCCGGAGAAGTTTTGTACTCATCATAGGGGTGAGGGTAAGTGAAACAAACGCCGATATTAGAACGGCTCCAGCTACCACAACTCCAAACTCCCTGAACAAACGACCTGTTACTCCACTAAGGAATACAATTGGCATAAATACAGCAATCAGCGTGATGGTGGTTGAAATAATTGCAAAGTAGATTTCCTTACTTCCTCTATATCCTGCTTGGTAGTTATCCATTCCGAGCTCAACCTTGGAGTAAATATTTTCCATAACCACAATGGCATCGTCAACCACAATACCTGTGGCAAGCACAATTCCAAGCAAGGAGAGTACATTTATGGAGAAACCTGCAAGGTACATTACAAAGAATGTTCCTACTAATGAAATTGGAATGGCAATAATTGGAATAAGTGTAGTTCTCCAGTTGCGTAAGAATATAAATATTACGAGAACAACCAAGCCAAATGCCAAGAGTACAGTTTCTTCAACTTCCGTAATTGCTTTACGGATTGTAATAGTTGCATCGTAGGCATAGTCGAGTTTAATATCCTCGGGTAGTTCTCGCTTAAGTTGTTCAACCCTTTTGTAAACTTCATCGGCAATGCTAACGTAGTTTGCTCCGGGTAAAGGTGTTACTGCTATACCAACCATTGGAATGAGGCCGTTACCACGCATAATGCTGCGCTCGTTTTCAGCTGCATAATCGGCCTTTCCTACATCGCGAAGCTTAACAGGAATTCCTCCTGCATATTTGATGATTAGATTGTTGAACTGGTCTGGAGTTTCAATCCTTCCCAATGTTCTGATAGATAACTCAGTATAGTATCCCTCAATTCTTCCTGTTGGCAACTCAACGTTCTCTCTACTTAGTGCGTTACGAATATCGGTAGGTGTTACTCCAAACGATGCCAGTTTTTTTGGGTCTAAATAAAGACGCATGGCATAGCGTTTCTCTCCCCAAATGCCAATTTGACTTACTCCGGATATTGTTTGTATACGTTCCTTAATAACGTTATTAGCAATATCGCTCATCTCCAATAGATCTCGCTTATCGCTCTGAGCGGTAATGGTTATAATTGTTTCGGCGTTTGCATCAGCCTTGGAAATAATTGGAGGGTCAGAGTCGGGTGGAATATTTCGTACTGCTCGAGATACGCGGTCGCGAACATCGTTGGCAGCGTTATCCATATCAACCCCAAGTTCAAATTCAATGGTAATATTGCTTCGTCCATCGGAACTTGAAGAGGTAATAGACTTAATTCCTGCAATACCATTGATTGATGCTTCCAACGGTTCGGTTATTTGAGCCTCAATTACAGCGGAGTTAGCTCCAGTGTACGATGTTGATACCGATACAATTGGCGGGTCAACACTAGGGTATTCCCTAACTCCCAAATAGGAAAACCCAATAATCCCGAAAAGCACAACCACAATGGAAAGTACCGATGCTAATACAGGTCTGTTAATACTTACGGATGATATATTCACTTTAAAGAAGTTTTATCGTTAAACAAAACGGGTTATCAGTTTTCGGTTGTTAGTTGTCAGTTGTTTTTAGTAATATGTAATTCATAACTGATAACACACAACTCATAACTTATTGTCTCTTTTCAACTACCTTAACAGTAAGCGGAGTCCCTGCACGTAATGAGTTAAGGCCTGTAACAACCAAGGTGTCGCCAACAGTTAGGCCATCTAATACTTCTGCTGCAACTCCTGTACGTTCTCCAACTGTTATGATTTTTTTCTCAGCTTTTCCACCCTTAACTACAAAAACGGTTTGTATTTCCATATCGGGAACAATAGATTGAGGAGGTATCATTATTGCTGTAGGTAGATTCTGGAACAAAATATTCACCTTGGCAAAGGAGCCTGGGAGTATTTTACCATTTACGTTTGGATACTTAGCACGAACCTTTAACGACCGAGTATTTGGGTCGATAGCCGATTCCGAAGCATAAATAAATGCCTGATAGTTAGTTGGTGAATCGCCCGCTGTAAACGCAACTTCAAGTCCGTTTTTTATATATGCAGAGTACCTTTCAGGAACGGAGAATTCAATCTTTAAAGGATTATCCTGAACCAATGTGGCAAGTGTTGTATTTGTTGAGATGTAAGCACCCATACTCACGTAGCGAAGACCTATTCTGCCATCGAAAGGGGCACGTACTTCGGCTTTAGCTATTTGGGCTTTTGTTTGCTGAATTTCGGCTCTAATACCATCCAGTTTATTCTGTGCTGCTTCGTAGTCCTGAATACTTATTGCGTTAATCTCAATCAATCGTTTTTTACGCATTTCGTCGTCGGCAGCCAATTTCTCATCATATTGCTTCTTTTGTAGCAAAGCTTTCAGTTCGCTATCGTTGATTCGGGCAAGTAATTCGCCTTTTTTCACATAGCTACCCTCGGTAAGGTTCATTTCAATTAGTTTACCAGACGATTCGGCCTTAAGTTCAACCTGTTCGTTAGGTAGAATGCTTGCAGGAACCTGAAGAGTACGTTGAATCGGCTCTTCCTTAACAATAATTGCATCAACAAACATCCCAGCACCACCTCGTCCACCTTGAGGTTTGCCATCTTTTTTTTCCCCTTTACTACAGGAAACCGATATTGCTGCTAGAATAGCGAATGAACATAACGTCAAATACTTATATGTAGACATATCTATAACAATTAAATTTTGTGCAAGTTAGTGTATTTATGGACTACAAAAATTGCAAAAGGATTAAAATATAAACAGAAAAAAGATGAATGGGTTGAAGAGGAGAGATTTTAGAATGTAGAATGTAAAATTAAGAATTTTGAATGAAGAATTATAGATGTAAAAGGAAAAGACACCCAAAAGTGCACCCTTATAGCCCGGAGTTTCAACTCGGGGGAATAAATGCGAGCATTAAAAAAGCGATGCAAGTAAGGACGTTAATTTGAAAAGATGATGATTGTTTGCATCGCAACGGATTGAATATTAGTATAGAACATAAATTTGACGCTTCAATGTCCTACGGACTATGGAAGGTCTCTGCTCAATTACTCAATACTTCACCTAAACCATCCTCAGGTTATAAACCACCCAACAACGAACAAGCAAAGCAATCTTCTTAAAATTTGAGATTCTATATCTTTTACTTAATAACTCGCTTGGCGAAACTCTTTTGATTTTTTTGAAAAGCGATGTGTAGTACTTGTATGCAACGTAAACACCTAGTTGCGAATCGCGGTTTAACTGCTTAATTCCAACAAATGCTTCGTCGAAATCGGCTTGAATATCTTGCTCAATCTCAATTTTCTGCATTTGGGTGAAGTTATTAAAATCGACTCCGGGAAAGTAAACACGTCCCAAATCGTTGTAATCGTCGCGGATATCGCGTAGAAAATTTATCTTCTGGAATGCTGCACCAAGTTTCTTTGCGGGTGAGCATAGTTTATCGAACTCCTGCTGATTGCCTCTGCAAAAAACCTTAAGACACATCAATCCAACCACCTCAGCGGAACCATAAATGTATTCGCCTATTTCCTGATTATTGTACAATTTTGGATTTAAATCCATTTCCATACTTTTCAGAAAGGCTTCAATTAAATCTCTATCAATATTATATCTATTTACGGCTATTTGAAAACTCTGAAGTATTGGGTTGGTTGATATTCTTTCGGATATTGCCTCGTAGGTTTGGTTTTTGAAATCGGTTAGGAGTTTTTCCTTGTTGTATGCGTGAAATGAGTCCACAATTTCGTCGGCAACCCTTACAAAACCGTAAATAGAGTAAATTGCCTCCTGAATATCCTTGGAAAAAAGTTTTGTACCTAACGAAAAACTTGTGCTATACTTTTGAGTTGTTGTAGCGCTGCAAAGAAGCGATACAACATTATAAAGAGCAATTCTATCTATCTCCATACCGTTTAACAATTTGCTGAGTTGTTAATTTTGAGCTGATTACTGCCATTGGCAATCCAGTACCCGGCGCAGTACTTGAACCTACATAGAAAAGGTTTTTGAACTTTTCGTCGGTGTTGTGTGGGCGGAAGTATGCTATTTGATTTAAATCGTGGGCTAGTCCAAGGCCACTCCCCTTGTAAAGGTTAAACATCCTTTGCCAATGGGTTGGGTTGTAAATAACCTTTGCCTTGAGGTTGGATTTTATGTCGTAATCAATTCGCTCCGACAGGTCTGTAATAATTGTATCGGCAAGTTGTTCTGAGTCATCCCAGTTTGATTTATACCGTAAATCAGGAACCGGGCAAAGAATAAAGATGCTTTCGCTACCAACTGGTGCAAATTCTGGATTTGCCTTACTTGCTGTGTTTACGTAGTAGTAGGGCTTTTGTAGGCTGATTTTATTCTTAAATATCTTGGAACTGTACTCCTTAAAGTTTGTACCCAAAAAGTAGTTGTGAACGCTTAAATTATCGATGTTGCCATTAACACCAAGGTAAATTGTGTAAGGGGCAAGAGTCCATTTAAGTTTATCGAGTTTTTGCTCGGTGTAAGCCTTCCGTTTAAGGATTGCGCCACGGAACCAAGCAGCATCGGCATTAACAACGTAAATATCAGCATTCCATTCATTGCTGTTTTTATCGATAAAGCCTGATATTTCGCCATTGTTCTGTTTATAATCAATAATTTCCGTATTGAAGTGAAATTTAACTCCACGCTGAGTTAGTACTTGCATTAAACCATCCACAATACGGTACATTCCACCTTTAACGTTGTGATAACCGTCGTGTTTTAGTTCAGAGTAGGTGAGCATTGAGTAAACGGCTGGAGTATCGAACGGAGTTGCACCCAGGAAGAATGCCACTAACGAAAAAATTACCTTAACCTCGTAGCTGTTGAATCGCTTATCGAGTTCGCTCCACATTGAGCGGAGCATCAAAGGTGCGTGCTCCATGGGAACGCTTGCCAATGTTAGCGCGTATTGGAGTAATGTCTTAAAATTTCTGCGGATGATTTTACCCTCGGTATCATGAAATAGTTTCCCAGTTTTCCTAAGATATTCCTGCATTTTAAATGCAAAATCATCCTCAATGCCTTCAAACTCTTTGGCGAGTCTATCTAAATCCTTATAAATTGTAAATGTTTTGGGCGAATTGCTGAAATTAACCTTATAAAGCGGGTTGAGCTCAAAAAAATCGAAAGGTTGCTCAATGCCGCACGATTTAACAAGTTCAGTGAACTCGTAGCTCATGGAGAAAAAGGTTGGAGCCATATCCCAGGTAAATCCATCTTTCTCCAGTTTATTCAATCGTCCACCAGCCTGATGATACTTTTCAACCATCTCCACCTCGTATCCAATTGAGGTAAGCCTAAGAGCGGTACTTAATCCACCTAGTCCAGTTCCTATTATAAGGGCTTTTTTAGTCATATATTGTAATTAACACAATAAAGATATTATTTTTCTTAATTTTACTATCGTTGTAACATACTAAGTTTTATATTGTTTAATTAAAATGAAAAAAATATCAACAATTGGTGCTGGAATTGGAGGCTTAGCTACCACAATTCGATTAGCAAGCAAAGGCTATGGTGTTACAGTTTTTGAGCAACAGCCTAATGTGGGTGGAAAGTTAAATCAACTTAAGGCCAATGGTTTCAGGTTCGATACTGGTCCATCACTATTTACCTTACCCAATTTGGTTGATGAGTTGATTGAGTTTTCCGCTAACAAGCAAGTAGTATTGTTTTACAAAAAACTAGAGGTAATAACCCGTTACTTTTTCCCCGATGGAACAATCCTAAACGCTTGGTCGGACCCAGGGCAGTTTGCCGATGAGGTTCAGAAAACACTAGGCGATAATAGGTCAAGCGTTGCAAAATATCTTATGGATAGTAAGGAACTTTACGATTTAACTGCAAAAACCTTTGTATTTAGTCCATTCCCTAAGTTGAGTAATCTTTTTACATTACAATCGCTAAAGTTGGCTTTGAATCCTAAAAAACTCCGAGCGTTTGAAACAATGCACGATGTTAATGCAAAGTATTTTGGGAAACCCAATACAATTCAACTTTTTGATAGGTATGCAACCTATAACGGTTCCAATCCCTACAAAGCGCCCGGAACATTAACAATGATTCCCCACTTGGAGCATAATATTGGGGCGTATTTTCCAATGCAAGGAATGTACTCCATTGCAGAGCAACTCAAGGAAATAGCGCTTAGTTTGAATGTTGAATTTGTGATGAATAGCAAGGTCGACAAAATTAATCAGCGTAATGGTAGAGTTGCTGGCGTAAAGGTGAATGGCTCCGATTTTATTAGCGATTTTGTGATTAATAATACCGATATTTTTACTGCATACAGTTCAATTTTGAGTGATGTTCCGCTATCGGAACGATTAGCAAAACAGGAACCTTCGTCGTCGGCGTTGATTTTTTACTGGGGTGTGAAGGGGGATTACCCACAACTGGATGTGCATAATGTTCTATTTTCAGAAAATTACTGGGCTGAATTTCAGGCAATGGAAGCTAAAACAATTTACTCCGACCCAACGGTTTATATCTTCATCACATCAAAAATGATAGGCGATGATGCGCCGCAAGGCTACGAGAATTGGTTTGTGATGATAAATGCACCCGAAAATATTAACCAGAATTGGGATGAATTGATAATGACTGCAAAGGCTTCAATTCTGAATAAAATTAAAAAGACATTGGGTTTGGACATTGAGAAAAACATTGTTTTTGAGGAATTTCTCGACCCCGAAAGGATTGAAAAAAGAACAGGCTCATTCCGAGGTTCGCTCTACGGAATTAGTTCGAATAATAGAATGGCAGCATTCAATCGTCATCCCAATAGGAGTAAAAACGTTAAGGGACTTTACTTTGTTGGTGGTAGTGTTCACCCAGGAGGTGGAATTCCTCTTTGCCTAGCATCGGCAAAAATTGTAGATTCATACTTCAAACCTTTGTAATTATGTTACAGTATTTGAAGTTTGCCAAGATTTTTTTGATAATTGGCTATTTAGTTGGAATTTTTGGGATTCTAATAAGTTTGGATAAACCCCACTATTTTACAGTTGCAGGATATTTTGTTGTGTTGAGTTTTGGACTGCTAATGCTATTCCACAAACCCCACAGCGTAAAGTTTTGGATTACGCTAACTTTAATTGGTGTTTTAGGCTTTGCTGTTGAGGCATTTGGAACCAATACAGGTTTAGTTTTTGGCAACTATACTTACGGAAAATCACTTGGAGTAAAATTATTCCAAACGCCATTAGTTATGGCCATAAACTGGATGGTTTTGGTTTATTTAGTGTACGATTTGTTGAAGGGTTGGAATGTCAATTTTTTGCTAAAATCTTTTGTATCGTCAATAATACTAGTGGTTTATGATTTTGTAATGGAGCCCGTGGCAATTAAACTAGATATGTGGAGCTGGGAAGCAGGCAATCCTCCCTTACACAACTATATTGGGTGGTTTGTGGTTTCGTTTATGTTTTTCCTCTATATTTATCGGAGTAAATTAAAGTTTGATAATCCATTATCACGTACTCTTTTTTTGCTTCAATGTCTATTTTTTGGAGCGTTGAATGTCTTGTTTAGGTTGATATAGTTATTGTTCAAAAGGTTTAAAACAGTCACAGTATATGATAAAACCCTCGCATAGCAGATTTTACCAGTGGTTCTTCAACCATTATTTTAATTTTATTCTTAAACGCCATTTTAGGGAGATTAAAGTTATTTCCAATATCGAAATTGATGACAGAAGCATTCTGCTTATCCCTAACCACTTTAGCTGGTGGGATGGCTTTATTGCTTGGTACCTAAACAAAAATCACCTGAATAAGAAGTTTCATTTGCTGATGCTCGAGAGCGAGTTGAGCAAGCATAAATTTTTTACCAAGTTGGGGGCTTTTTCAATTTCCAAAACATCGCGTGGACTTTACGATAGTTTGATATTTGCTGCCAATTTAATCAAGGAGCAGGGTAATGTTTTGGTATTTTACCCACAGGGTAAACTATTCAGTCAGCATCATATGACAATGGAGTTTGCTAAGGGAATTGAAAGAATTTTGCAGGATAAACCCGATTGTAAGGTGATTATGGCTGCCAACTTAGTTGATTACTATGGATTTAAGAAGCCAACTCTTTCTATTTACTTAAATGAGTATATTTACGACGGCAGTTTTAACATCACACAGTTTCAGTTTGCCTATAATATGTTTTTGAAGCAATCCATTCATCAACAGGATAAAAACTTTAAGCAATGATTCTTTTCTACCTGATACTTCCAATTGTTATTCTGGCGGTTTTACGTTTCCTTGTGGCTTTGTTCAACTATCTCACAAACCCATACCTAAAGGATTACAAGCCAGCATCGGATAGTTTGGTGTCGGTTTTAATTCCTGCACGCAACGAGGAGAAGAATATCGAAAATTTGCTGGTCGATTTGTTGGACCAAACACACAGCAATATTGAAGTGTTGGTTTACGACGACCAATCCACCGATTCCACCTCACAAATTGTATTGCAGTACTCCAAGAACAACCGTAATATTAGCCTTGTAAGTGGAATGGAACTAGCCGATGGTTGGCTTGGTAAGAACTATGCTTGTTACAATCTTGCACAGAAGGCTAAGGGCGATTATTTGCTATACCTAGATGCCGATGTTAGAATAAAACCCCAATTTATTGAGCAATCGTTGGGATTTATGCATAAAAAGAAGTTGGCTTTGCTCTCATTTTTTCCCTATCAGGTTACAAAAACCTTTGGCGAGCGTATTACAGTGCCTGTAATGCAGTGGATTTTGCTATCGTTATTGCCATTGCGGTTGGTTCAGTGGAGCAAAAGGCGTTCTCTTTCCGCAGCCAATGGCCAAATGATGATGTTTAAAACCGATATTTACCGTAAATATCAATTTCACGAGCAGTTTAAGGCAAATCCTGTTGAGGACATCTCCATTGCGCGTTCGGTAAAGAAACTGCGTTACCGTATGGCCACACTGCTTGGAACCGAGAATGATATTCAGTGCCATATGTATGGCTCATACGATGAGGCCATCGCTGGTTTCTCCAAGAATGTTTGCGATTTCTTTGGCGGAAATAATAAGGTGATGATTGCTTTTGCTGCTATCACAACATTAGGGCCAATCCTTGTTCTGTTTATTATGCCATTCCCGTTGATTTTTGCCTATTTCTTTTCGGTTATTATGGCACGAATGATGGTTGCTCAACTATCTAAACAATCGGCGTTTATGAGTGTTTTACTGTTGCCTATGCAGCAATTTGCATTTGTGCAGATGGTGCGAGCATGGTGGCGAAGCCATAAAAATGGAACTTTTGTATGGAAAAACAGGGAAATAATTACCAACAAATGATTTCCAGAACTTTTATTCTGTTTTTTTTACCATTTCTTTTTGTTGTAAACACTGGCTTAGCAAATTCGTCGATATATGACGATAGGCTTTACAATTGTTTTGTTTCAAGCGATATGCTGGAGTGGCAAAGGGTAATTGCTGATTTGGAGAAGGAGTTTGAAACAACTAAGAGTGTTAAAGTTGAATTTCAACTACTTCATGCCCAGTATGGTTTTATTGGATTTTTGTTAGGTTCAAAACGTACTTCGTTGGGTGAGGAGTACATTGCAAAAGCCGATAAGCATATTGCCAGTTTACTAAAATCGAATCCTAAGTGGGTTGAAGTTATGGCCTTGGAAGCGGCCATTATTGCCTATAAAATATCTTTAAGTCCATACAAGGCACCTTTCCTTGGCCCAAGGAGTATGAGTTTAATTGATGATGCTTTGGAACTTGACCCCAATAATATTTATGCATTGATTGAAAAAGGAAACTCCAAGCATTATGCACCTTCGTATGTGGGAGGAAGTCCAACAGAAGCTATTGTTAACTATCAGAAAGCAATTACAAACATAAAAGCCTCTAGTAAAACAAAAACTTGGTGGTACCTAAACACCTTAACCCAATTGGCCTTAGCTGCCGAGAAGGCAAAAAGCTACACGCTGGCATCCAAAACCTACAAGGAGATTCTTGCCATTGAGCCCAATTTTAAATGGGTAAAGGATGAGTTGTATCCGAAGTTCTTAAAAAAGACGGCTAAAGGGTAGTGAGGTATTAAGTTATTGGGTTGTGAGTTTTGAGTTGGAGACCTTCCAACGTCCGTAGGAACGTGGAAGCGTAAAATTTACGTTCCATAACAATATTCAACCCGTTGCGATGCAAAGATTCCAACTGATTTCAAATAATCGTTATTACTTGCATCGCTTCTTTAATGCATCGCATTATAATTCCCCGAGTTGAAACTCGGGGCTATCTTGCGCCCCTTTGGGGCTGTTTACTTTGTAATAGGTTTTAACAGCCATTATTTTACATTTGGCATTTTCAAATTCCCCAATTTTCAAATTGACTAATTTTCAAATTTGCTAATTGCCAAATTGATTATACTTTCGCACCTTGAAAATCCAAATTATGAAGAAGATATTTACATTTGCTCTTGGAGTATTTTTGGTTTACTCCAATTCAACTATAGCGCAGGATTCATTGGCAAAGGCTCAAACCATTGAGGTGAAACAGAAAGTTTGGGCAACCATTTTTGCATCGTACTATACAACGGTTAAAGGCGAGTATAAGCCCAAGAGCGCTTTCGAAATGCCTACGGCATTGTTTGGTTATTCTGCTACTTTTTCCGATAAACTTAAAGCTACACTTATTTACGATGTTACCCGAACCACCAACGCAATTAAGGTAACCGACGAGTATGGCGACCCAATGAACGTTACCTATAATGAGGGTAGTAAGTACACGGCGTTCTTAAAAATGGCAGAGATAAAGTATTCGCCCGCTCGTTATATCGATTTAAGAGTTGGTCAATTGTTAAATACGCAATACCTAACAACTCAGGATAAATTTTGGGGTTACCGTTATATCTACTTTACATACCAAGAGGTTCATCGTTACGGGAATCCTGCGGATTTTGGTGCGCAGGTCGATTTAAAGTTTGGCGATAAGTTGCTGAACCAAATTTCAGTAACCAACGGTGATGGTCCATTTAAGAGTCAGGATGAAAACGGAAAGTTTCTTTACTCCAATAACCTAGAGATATATCCTGTTAAGGGGCTCATTTTAAAACTGTATGCCGATTACTCTCCCGAATCCGATACTGCTAAGATAGCCAAGGATAAGTATGCCTTTTCGGCATTTGCAGGCTATAAAACCGACAAGTTCCGAGTTGCAGTGGAGTACAACAAGGTTGCAAATTATGGATATAGAGAAAACGCCGATTACTATGGTTTTTCAACCTTTGGTTCCTACACAATCAATCCAAAATTTGATGTTTTGCTCAGGTACGATTATATAAACCGTTCATTTCCCCTGAATTTGGAAAAATCACATCTAATAATTGCAGGCCTACAGTATCAACCCATGAAGAATTTGCTATGCTCGGTTAATTTGCGCAACCTGAGTCCCGCAGATAGGTTGATTGTTTACGGAAGTTTTGGGATAACATTCTAACAAACAAGCCCCGCATTGCGGGGCTTATCTCATATTACGATTTTTTCTTTTCCTCAACCACCTTGGCTTCGTAGCCTAGTTTCTTAATTGCCTCGGCAATTTTTTCGGGTGTTGTTTTGGCTTCATCGTACTTAACGGTTACCAACTTCTCGTCGAGCGAAGCAGTTACTTCCTTCACACCTTTCTCGAAGGAAATATCTCGCTCAATTTTAGCCTTGCACGATTTGCAATGCATACTAACCTCGTAAACTACAGTTTTATCAACCTTTTTCTGTGCGTAAGTTTCTGTGGTAGTTGCAACAATAAGGGCTATACCCATAAGCACAAACATTAACTTTTTCATTTTCTTAAATTTTTATTTGGTTAGATAATTCATTAACTATTATTTTTTGTCATTCTGAGCAAAGCGAAGAATCTCATTCGCCTATGTTATTGAAAAGATGCTTCGACAAGCTCAGCATGACAAATCTCTTTATTGTTTTGCTGGATATCCCAAAATATCAAGTTTCTTAAGAATAGTGCTTTTAACACTATCATCGTTGTAGGTAACGGTTACTGTAGCAGTTGGCAAATCAACCTCTACGCTTGTAACGCCTTGGATGCTCGAGAGTCCAGTTTTAACTGAATTTACACATCCCATACATTTCATATTGCTTACAGTTAGTTTTTCCGTTTTCATAATTATTCAGTTTTATTTTAACTATTGTGTTTCATTTCACTCAGAATTACAAAATAGTTTATTTATTAATACCATCAACAAACAACTGTCAACGAACAACAAACGAATTATTTCCACATCGAAATTCTGATACCAGCATAGTACTTAGCCCCAGTAATTGGTCCCCAAACCTGCGATGCATCAAAATACTGGTTGTAGGGATTCTCTGGGTAAATAATTGGATTATGCTGTTTAAAGCCAGTTAGGTTTTCAACTCCAATGTATAAATCCCATTTACGGAACAATTTTGTTAGCTGAAAGTTCATTGTTGTGTACGAGGGGAAATTCATTCCCATTTGCACATCAACAGGATAGCCGTCCATATTTGGTAATCGACCACCACCGTTTAGCTGTATGGTGTAGTCGAATTGCCATTTTTTCAATGGTGTTTTGTAGCTAATGCTGACTAAACCTTTATTTCTGCTAACAAGTGGTTTTTGCTGGAGCTCTCCATTAATTGTAGTTTTAACATCGTTTATCCTGTAGGCCATTGTTAAATCGAGTCCTTTAACAGGTTGGGTGCTAATCTCAATCTGATAGCTATTGGAGTACGATTTACCATCGAGGTTATAAAAGTATACTGATGTTGCATCTCTATCAGCATCAACTATGTACTGATTCTCAAAGTTTGTGTGGTAGTAATCTGCACTAATAGTGAGGTTTTTGTCCCAAACCTTATACCTCTGAGTGATGTTTAGTCCGTAGTTCCATGCTTCTTCAAGTTTGGCATCTTCCTCAAAAACGAACTGCCTATTGCTTGCCAGCAAATTGCTATTTTCCGATACTGCCGATGGATATCGATATCCTTTACCCGTACTGGCCCTGAAAGTTAATTGTTCCCAAGGTTTATACATTGCATGGAATCGGGGAGTGGTAAAGTAGCCAAATTTACTATGATGGTCAACCCTATAGCCAGCCATTAGTGTAAGCATTTCTAGGTGTTTGTATGTGTACTCTGCGTAAACACCAGGCACTCTTTCGTATCTATTAAGGTTTAATCCATTTAGGCTTTCAATATAACCATCGTAGTTAAAGTTAATTCCGGATTTTATGGTATGATTTGTATTTCCAATGTACGTCACAAAAATCAGATTACTATGGTAGCTATTCTGTCTTGCATCGTAAACTCTTGGTCCATAGTTCGATTTTTGGTCGTGGTAGGTAAACGCATTTATCCACCCCAAACTGGTTGATGGTCTATCGAAAATGTATCCAGTCTTGCTGAAAGCCTCTAATCGGTTTGTGTTAACATCAATACCGTATGGATTTCCTACGGTTTGCTCGGTGTTTCTGTCGTAATCAACCTGTCCAGCCAAACGTTTTTCCTGCAGAAATTTAACTCCAATATTCGATTCAAATTTTTCACCCTGATACTTCCAACGGTTAAATAGATGGTACTGTGTGGTTAGCGGATGGTCAAGGAATTCATCGTTATTGTGGTCAATTCTGTTCCCTAAATGCGAACCGTGAGCCAGAATCATTGTCGATACCTTTTCGTTTACATCAACCGCATAGTTTGCGTTGAATTCAGTCATACCGAGATTGTTGGCGTAAAGGTTAAGGTGCATCTTTTCCTGCTCCCAGGGCTTTTTAAACTCAATGTTAATTTGTCCAGTGATACTCTCGTAGCCATTGGCTACAGAGGCTGTGCCTTTTGATACCTGGATGGATTCCATCCAAGGGCCTGGAACGTATCCAAGACCATATGCCGAAGCCAGTCCACGAAGGGTTGGTACGTTTTCAAACTGCATTTGAGTATATATGCCTGCTAATCCAAGTAGTTGAATTTGCTTTGCACCTGTTACCGCATCGCTGTAGGATACATCCACCGAGGCATTAGTTTCGAAACTTTCGGAAAGGTTGCAGCAAGCCGCACGCTTTAGCTCATTGCTTGTTATAACCTGAGTTTGAATTGGATTTAAACGTTGAAGGTGAGTGCCTGGAACTGTTGTGGTAACCGTAACTCCCTCAATGGTATTCTCTTGAATTAGTGTGTGTTCAACAACCTTGGTTTTAAAATCCACCGAAACGGTATCGGTCTTGAAACCAATAAAGCTGACAACAATTTTGTCGAACCCCTTAACGGATTGGAGCATAAAGTGTCCATCGGAATCGGCCGAGGTTCCTGTTGTGCTACCCAACCAAATTATGTTTGCCCCAACCAAGGGCGATGTATTGCCTTTATCGTCCTTACCGTAAATATGCCCGTGGATTATATCCTGAGCAATTCCTGCGCTACTAATTAGCGATACGGTAAAAAGCAAGGCAATTCCTTTTATGTATATTGATTTAATCGCTTTCATAGTTTTGTAAGTTGAAATTATGTAATGCTTTTTCCATTAAGAAATGGAAATAACTAATCAACTCGAGTACTTGACTCGATAACTACGAAAGTGTATCGGAAATCTTAAGTGAATTAAGACTAATGAGTAATTGCTTCCCCCAGAGCATTGGAGGAGGAGCATCGGACTCTGCATAGAATTTAAGCGAAACCTCAGGAGTGCCCAGATTTTCATCATGAAGATTTTGCTCAACTACTGCTACTAGAATCTTAATAAAGTTGATGCTTGTAGATACAACCGGAACAACATCGTTCAGTTTAATTGAGACCTGCTCATTGTTACAGCCACAACTTTCCGATTCGTTGCTTATTACCTCTACTTCCTCAAAATCGCAGCAGTTATGCTGAACTTTATGGGTTGCGTGCATCTCGCAACCAATCTGATTGTAAATGGAGAATTCGGTTTTACCCTCGCAATCGCAATGATGAAGAAAAATAGTCAACCCACTCGATGCAACAATCAGAATTGCTGCAAGGGGCAAGGCTAAGGCTATTTTTAGAAGTTTTTTAAGCATCATTACAAAGTATTGCTGAAATTGTAAACGACAAATAAACAAAATTGTTTACAGGTTATGATTCTTTTTTAATTCTTTAACAGAGCAACCGCCACTGGCACATCCAGCACAGCCACCACTAGTCTTGAACTTTGGATTAAAAACCCTGTAAATTGAGTAGGATGTATAACCCAAAGTCGCAGCGAGAATTATGTAAACTAGTATTTCCTGAATCATCTTTTTCTTTGTTTAGTGACTAGTGATAGGTGATTTGCGACATTTAATTACTTGTCACCTGTAACTCGTCACCATATTCCTAAAATCCCATCAAACTTCCAACCTGATAAACCGTAAATGCTACCACCCAAGCAAGTCCTGTTGTAAATAGTATTGTAAATAGCGCCCATTTCCACGAACCCGATTCGTTCTTTATTGCCGATATTACTGCAACGCAAGGAAAGTAAATCAGTATGAAAAGAAGGAACGACAATGCAATTAAAGGCGAGAATGTTTTTTGTCCTTTCAACTCGCCCGATTTATGAGTTTCGTTTTGCAACTTTTCGGAAAGAGAGTCGGCAGAACCCTCTTCCTCGTCAGCCTGATAAAGAACCCCTAGCGTGCTAACCACAATTTCCTTTGCTGCAACGCCTGAAAGCAAGCTAACGCCCATTTTCCAATCGAAGCCCAGCGGGGCAATTGCAGGTTCAATAAATTTTCCAATTCTACCTAGGTAGGAGTGTGCCTGTCTTTCTGCATCCATCTCCATTTCTAGGTGATGAATTTTTTTAGCGATACTATCTATCTTTAAACTATCAACAACCAATGCCGATGAAATGTTTTGCAGTTCAGATTTTTCAACCAAAATTTCCTTTTCAAAATCCTTGGTGTACTTAACATCTCTGGGGAAATAACCCAAAGCCCAAATAATAATTACTGCTACAAGTATTATTCCTCCCATTTTTTGTAAGTATTGCGAACCTTTATGCCACATATGCATTATGGTTGAGCGCATTGTGGGGATTCGGTATGGTGGAAGTTCCATAACAAAGGGCACATCATCGGCTCTAAAGAATGTTTTCTTTAGCAGAAGTGCTGTTGATATTGCCAAAATTATTCCGATGAAATAAATAAGGAATAGAAGATTTCCTGCAATCGCGGGGAAAAAGGCTCCTAGTATTAGTATGTATACAGGCAAACGCGCGCTACAGCTCATAAACGGAGTTATAAGGATTGTAACAAGCCTATTATTCTTATTCTCAATGGTACGCGATGCCATTATTGCAGGAACATTACAGCCAAAGCCCATTACAAGTGGAATAAACGATTTTCCGTGTAGCCCAATCTTATGCATCAGTTTATCCATTATAAACGCTGCACGTGCCATGTAGCCTGTATCCTCAAGTAACGAGATAAAAAAGAAAAGTATAAGAATGTTGGGTAGGAATACTATAACGCTTCCAACGCCATTTATGATGCCATTAATTATCAAATCTTTCAGCGGGCCATCGGTAAGGATGTTGTTCATCAGGTTGCTAAGCAACTCAACTCCCTTCTCAATCCAGCCCATAGGGTATTGCCCAATGGTGAATGTGGTAAAGAAGGTCAACCAAATAAGAAATAAAAAAATAGGGAAGCCAAAGAGTTTATGAGTAATGAAAGTATCAATAATCTCGGTTGTTTGTCGTTTTTGCTGGGTACTCTCCTTATAGGTTTCCTTTAGTGCACCAGCAATAAAACCGTACTTTGCATCGGTAATAAGCGTTTCGGAATCTTCCTTGTAAATTCCTTCAAGTTTTACTACTTCCTTATCAGCAAGAATTTTAATTGTTTCGTAATTCTCAACACCCTTAAGTATTTTATTGGAGTATCGGTCTTTTTCGAGCAATTTAAGGGCTAAGTAACGACTAGAGTAGTTAACTGTGATGGCACAGTTTTTCTTTACCTCTTTTTGAATTGCTGATATCGACTCCTCGATATTTTGCCCATAATTAACATGGATGTGGCGAACAGTTTTCTCTTTTTCAGCAAAAACATTGATTGTTGTATCAAGAAGTTTATCCAATCCTTTTGCTTTTGAGCCCACTGTTGGTACAAAAGGAATACCCAGCATCTTTCCTAATTCGGAATAATCGAATCTATCTCCTTTGCCAAGTAATTCATCAAACATATTTAGGGCAACAATCACCCTAACATCCATATCAATCAACTGGGTAGTAAGATATAGGTTGCGCTCTAGGTTCGATGAATCAACTACGTTGATAACAATATCTGGATTGTTATCGTGGATATATCTACGTACAAATATTTCCTCAGGCGTATATGCTGTAAGTGAGTATGTGCCTGGTAAATCGGTGATGTTGAATGTGTAGCCTTTGTATTTAAACCTAGCATTCTTTGAATCTACCGTTACACCGCTGTAATTCCCCACGTGCTCGCGCGAGCCCGATAGGTGGTTGAATATTGTGGTTTTCCCAGCATTGGGATTTCCCACAAGTGCAATATTGATGGTTTTACCCGATACTTTAACGCCAGTATTAATAATCTCGGGTTCGGTAAATTTTGTAAGCGATTCGCCGCTTTCCTCAGCAACAAGTTTCTTTGCCTCCTCAGGGGTAACAACTTCAATTAGAGCCGCCTCATTTCTGCGCAGCGATATTTCGTAACCCATTATTGAGTACTCTATAGGGTCTTTAAGGGGAGCATTTTTAATTACTACAACCTTTTTGCCTTTAACAAATCCCATTTCAGTGATACGTTTGCGGAATGCTCCGCGCCCCATCACTTTCGAAATTATTCCGTACTCACCATTTTGTAAATCCGATAGTAGCATTAAAACCTAAATCTTAATTAACGTTATTATCAACTATATTATCAGTAAAATGTTTAAAAATTTTGTAAGATAAATTGAACTTAACCGTTGATAACTTCGCAAAAATAATCGAATATTTGTCAACTATTGCAGACTAATACTTTTAAACAATATGGATAATCCAGACGAATTGTTTAATCATATAAAAAGTATATTGGGCGAATCTCCCGAAATTATGAGGATTTTAGAAGATTCCATTAGTATTGATGTGCAAATGGAGTACTACAAAATGGTATCTAAAGTTCGCGGGAGTGAAGTGTCAACGGATTATAACCCCAACGATTTGTTGAACAATAAGTTAGCCACCGATGAGGTAAAGGAGTATTTAATCCGACTGGCTGGTACAGATAATGTTGAAAATTATAGATTGATAGAGCAGTATGCATCTGTCGTGCCGACAGATTTGAAAGATTGGGCTCTTATGGCGTTAAATGAGAGTCGATTTCATTTGGTGTCATCGCTTTGCGAGGAGGATGGTGTATTTATCAGCACTGGGCTAGGAGGGAAAAGTGGTAAGTTAAGGTACTTTATTGTATTTGTCCCCAATTCTGAAGGATTAAGTCAGGAGCAAAAGCAATTGGTTGTTGATGAGGTTAATTTCTTATTTCCTCGTTACTCGTCGGAGATTGAGATTGCTGAAATTACAGGAGATTTTATTTGCGTTACCGCATTAATTCCAATGGACATTGCGGTGAATGAGCCTATAAATGCGGTTATAGACGAGTGCTTAACGCTCGGATGCTCCTTAAACAATGGCTACATTGTAACCAATGTTAAAACACTGTCGCAGGAGGAGATTCAAAAGGTTCTTAATCACGAACCCATTGATGGAATGAATTTCGATGAGCAATAAAAAAAACCGGCGGTCGCCGGTTTCTAGTTTTATCTATTTTTCAAGGTCCTCAAAAGTTACACTCGAAAACTCTGTTGTAGCCATTTCTAACTCTTCATGCTCAACCATCTCGCTACGGGGAATAACCTCTTGGTTAGTTTTGATATAATCAACAACTTCGTTCAATCCCTCAAGGAATTTCTCAAAATCCTCCTTGTACAAGAAGATTTTATGCTTTTCGTAGTACATCTTACCATCCTTACCCATACGTTTTTTGCTTTCGGTAATAGTAAGGTAGAAATCGCTGTTGCGGGTCGATTTCACATCGAAAAAGTAAGTTCTTTTACCAGCACGAATCACTTTCGAGAAAATATCCTCTTTGTCCGCTTTCTCAAAATCGTCAAGGTTTTCAAATCCGTCCATCATCTCACAGTATTAAATTAGGTTTGGTTTTAGGTTTTCAACCTCCCAAAAATAGAAAAATATTTGTCATTCGGTTTGTTTAGCCAAAATTTTTAACAAAAAAGTTCATTTTGGTTGAAAGATGTTAGTTTTTATTGGTTGAGGTGGAATTGGTGTGATTGTGATTTTTGTTTGTTGGGTATTGAGATATTAGGTTATTAAGTTATTTGGGCAGACCTTTCATCGTTCGGAGGACTTTGAAGCATCAAATTCATGTTTTATTCGAATATTTAATTCGTTGCGATGCATGCAATCATTATCATTTCAAATTAACGCCATTACTTGCATCGCTTTTTTAATGCCTCCATTATTACCCCGAGTTAAAACTCGGGGCTATTGCTTGCGATTGGTTGGGGTTTTTACCTTTTAAATTTATTATTCTACATTTTGCATTCTACATTCTAAATTTTACTTTCGGCTTCCATCTCTCAAATCATTTAACAGTTTTTTGCTTTAATACTTCGCATTGATTTAGCCAATCCAAAAATTGAGTGTATCTTTGTACTTTCAAATGATAAAAGAAAATACGTTCTTACACAATGATTAGCAGACGATTACTCCGAATTAAGATTCTACAGGTTCTCTTCGCTCATTTCCGTAGCGAAAACGATTCACTAAACAATCTCGAAAAGGAACTATTCCTTAGTATCGAAAAATCCTATCAGCTGTACCATTTACTTTTAATGCTCCCCGAGGAATTAGTCGATTTTGCTCAGAACAAAATTGATTTAGGCAGACAAAAGTTACGTCCTACCCCCGAAGAGATAAACCCTAACACCCGTTTCGTTGATAATAAGTTAGTCGATAAGCTTCGAATCAACCAAAGTTTAATAAATTACTCAACCGAGAACCGCCTAAACTGGCGTCATCATCCCGAATTAATAAAGAATATTTTCAATAAATTTATTGCTGCTGATTACTATAATCACTATATGAACGCCGAAACTGTTGAGTTCTCTGATGATAGACAGTTGGTTTTAAATTTACTGCAACGTGAACTCGGCGATTTGGAAGATTTCAATAATTTCCTTGAGGAGCAAAGCATTTACTGGAACGACGATTTAGAGTTTGTACTTAGTATGGCAACCAAAACGGTTAAAAAACTTACAGAATCGTCCGATGAGTCAGCCGAATTAATGCCGATGTTCCGTAACGAGGACGATGAGGATTTTGCCAAGAAGTTGCTTCGTAAGGTCGTACTTCGCCATACCGAAAATGTTAAGTTGATTGAGGAGTATACCCAGAACTGGGAGGTTGACCGTATTGCCGGAATGGATATTTTGATAATGGAAATGGCTATTACTGAGATTATGGAATTCCCTTCAATTCCTGTTAAGGTAACACTAAACGAGTATATCGAGATAGCAAAATTCTACAGCACCGACCAGAGTAGCACCTTTATAAATGGTATTCTCGATAAGATTATTTTAACCCTACGTAAGAGCAATCAGTTTGTTAAGTTGGGTAGAGGCCTTGTAGGTGAGGACGATATTCGCCTTGCTTCAGCCGAAGAAGATATTCAGGATTAACTCAAGGTCTTTTTGTATGTATAGGAAAATTCTTTACCCTGCATTTATCTTTTCCGCTTTTATATTTTTATCGTGTTCCACAGGAACTAACGAAACCAAAGACTATACAGTTGAGGCCGATTCAACAAAATCGGCAAACTTGGAGTATATAGAGGATTTTTTCGATTTTGGAACAATAACCAGCGGCGAGGTTGTATCGCATTCATTTAAATTCAAAAACTCTGGTGATGGAGTTCTGATTATAAAGGATGTAATCCCTAGCTGTGGTTGTACAACATCTAAGCTCAGCAGTAAAATGTTGAAGCCAGGAGAGGAGGCGTTTGTTGAGGTTGTTTTTGACAGTAAAGGTTGGTATGGGTCGCAGTATAAATCTGTTACATTGCGAACAAACTCTCCAATAATGGATAAATCTGTTACTATTAAAGCCAATGTAGTAGAAGGCGGTAACAGTTAGTTTAAAATAAATTATAACTTTGCATCGTGAATTTTAATCAGAAACCAATTTAAATTATTGAATATGAAATCATTACTTTTTGTAATTTTGCAGCAACAACAAGCAAATCCTTGGATGACCTTTTTAATGTTTGGTCTAATCATCGTGGTGTTCTACTTCTTTATGATTCGTCCACAGATGAAACGTCAAAAAGAACTTCGTAAATTCCAAGAGTCTCTAGCAAAGGGCGATAAGGTAATTATTGCTGGTGGTATCTACGGAAAAATTATAGAGATTAAAGAAGAGTACGCTGTAGTTGAGATTGATACTAACGCAACCGTAAAGGTTATTAAGAGCACTATTATTCGCGACGCAAGCGATATTCAGACTCGATAAAAGATTTTTTTCATTATATTTACAGGATTCATTGTAATTTACTTACTTTGAATCCTGTAATTTTTTTGTAGAAATTGGACTCAAGTTTACTCAGACAATTCAATTTAGTTGTTAATCGCGAGAAAGCTAAACTTAACAAGCGTCTCGCTATATTTCTATTCTTTTTATTTATATCAACTGTACTGTGGTTCTTAATCAAATTAAGCCATGAGTACACTACAGACCTCGATTACCCTGTTCAACTGGTAAATCCACCCAAGGGAAAAGTAATTGTTGGAGACCCTCCACGCACCGTTCAACTTCGAGTAAAGGCTTACGGTTACACCTTGTTGCGATATAAAGCAATGGCTTTGCTTAGCCCTCTTCAGGTTAGTTTAAAAGGGGCTAAGTTGAATTCAAACTCCAATGGCTCGGAGTACTTTTTAATGTTAAGTAATAAACTGAGCTCTTTTGTTCCGCAGCTTAGCGACGATATCATTTTGCTTGGAATTCAGCCCGATACCCTTTACTTTAGTATGGCTAATGTGGTAGATAAGGTAGTAAAGATTAGTCCAATTATTACGGCAACCTATGCCAACCAGCATATGCTTGCAGGAAACATAAAAGTTAGTCCACAGACCATTACAATTACAGGTCCTCGCTCAATTCTCGATACTATTAACGAAGTTAATACAGTTCCAATTAGCCTAAATCTTATTTCGCAAACCCATAAGGAAAAAGCTTTGTTATCTTCTATTCAGCAGGTTTCATTCTCACAAAATACTGTTGCGGTTGAAGTCCCAGTTGAAAAGTTCACAGAAACAACACTCGATGTACCAATAGTACCCCTAAATGTACCAGAAAAAGCACAGGTTATATTGCTCCCCGAAAAGGTGACTATAAAATGTAATGTAACCGTGAGTAAATACTTTCAGCTTAAACCAAATCAGTTCAAACTTGTTTGCGACTTTAGCGATTCCGATGCAATATCGGGAGGTAAAATTAGAATCTCGGTTCAGAAGAGTCCGGAGCATGTTGCTCGAATCGATTTTCAACCTAAATATGTTGATTTTATACTCAAATCAAAATGACGCTTAAGGTTGGAATAACTGGCGGAATTGGTAGTGGAAAAACAACGGTTTGTAGAGTAATTGAGGCGTTGGGGTATCCTGTGTACTATGCTGA
>JAEXVC010000138.1 GCA_023406715.1 Bacteroidota bacterium
CCGTCACGCTTTGGTTATTGCCATTGTTATGGGAATTGTCTACGGCTTATCGGTATATACCTTTAGTTCGAACCTAGTATCATTTTTCCAACTCAAGAACGAAACTGTTAATAGCAATATGGAGGCGTACCTCCGAATTATTGCTATTGGCATGCTATTCACGTTCGTAAATCCTACATACTCTGGTATGTACAATGGCAGCGGTTTATCCCGGATTCCATTTAAAGCCAATGCAATAGGTTTGGCCATAAACATCATTCTCGATCCTTTGCTTATATATGGAATAGGACCATTCCCCCGAATGGAAGTTGAAGGTGCTGCATATGCAACTCTTATTTCGCAGGGTGTTGTTACTATTGTGTTTTACTTTTATTCTCGTTCTCAAAATTCTCCTTTCCGCGATATGCTAAAAGGTTTTGTTCCCGATAAAGCTTTATTTGCAAAAATATTCCGTTTGGGTGTTCCCGTTTCCTTGCAAAGCGGACTATTTGCTGTATTTGCAATGATACTCGCTCGTATTGCTGGTAGTTGGGGACCAATAGGAGTGGCTGTGCAAAGTGTTGGTGCACAAATCGAAGCAATTTCGTGGATGACCGCTTCGGGTTTTGCTACCGCGTTATCGAGTTTTGTTGGACAAAACTATGGGGCTAGAAACTTTAAACGTATAAGGTTGGGATATTATAGAACTCTAGGAATAACAATGACAATTGGTTTAGCAACATCTCTAGTATTTATTGTATTTGGCGAGTTTATTTTTGGACTTTTTATTCCAGAACCACAGGCTATGGTTGAAGGTGGAATCTATTTAAGAATACTTGGTTTTTCGCAACTATTTATGATACTTGAAATTACCACCGCTGGTGCGTTTAACGGGATGGGAAGAACGTTACCACCTTCAATAACTGGGATATTGCTGAATGGATTGCGTATACCAATGGCATTAGGACTTACTGCTGTAATAGGATTGAGCGGGGTTTGGTGGAGCATTACCATATCGAGTTGGCTAAAAGGAATTGTCCTTTTTATATGGTTTGCAATAATACTCCTCAAACTTCCAATTATTAGGGAGAAATATAGTTTACCGCAAAAACTCTTCTTCCATATTATTCCCAACAGAACCCGCCAACAGTTTTTTGATGGGTGTTGCGACTAACTGAAAGTGAGTACTATATTTAAAAATATTGATCTGGTTTGATTTTAAATGGGTTTTGTTAAACGTATGTGAATTTTTAAACTATTCTTTTTAAAGATTGTTTATAGATTCAAAACAACTAAATCTAATTAAAATGAAATATTTAACTTTTATTTTAGCATTTGCATTATCTGTTAGTGCAATAGCTCAAAACAAAACCTTACATGACTTTAGCGTAAAAAGTATTGATGGTAGCGATTTTAAACTATCGCAGTTTAAAGGAAAAAAAGTGATGGTGGTTAACGTAGCCTCAAAATGTGGGTTAACACCACAATACGAAGAACTTCAGGCTCTTTACGAGAAGTATAAGGATAAAAACTTTGTAATTGTTGGCTTTCCTGCCAATAACTTTATGGGTCAGGAACCTGGCACCAATGCCGAAATTAAGGAGTTTTGCACTTCAAAGTTTGGTGTTACATTCCCTATGATGGAAAAAATTTCAGTTAAAGGTTCTGACATCCATCCTCTTTACACTTGGTTAACCCAAAAGGGTCAAAATGGAGTAATGGACAGCGAGGTAAAGTGGAACTTCCAGAAGTACTTAATTGATGAGAATGGTAAATTGATTGATTTTATTCCTCCTCGCGAGAAACCAAATTCCGAAAAAGTTATCAAGTGGCTTGAGGGTAAATAAAAACTATAAAACACGGATGACACAAATTGAAAAGATTTAAATCTGCGATAATTTGTGTCATCCATGTTATTTGTATTCTATAAAATCTACTTCTTCAGCCTATCCTTTTCGCCTTTATACTTGCCATTGGCCAATTCAACAGTCATCAGGAATCCAAGTTTGGCAATTTTTTCAACTAAATCTTTATTGATTATCTCGGCCTTATCGGTGGTTTGATGTAAGTACTTATATCCCCCAGAGGTGTTAAAGTATAAAGTTGATATTCCTGCTTTGTAAAATGCCTCAGCATCGGCTCCGCCACCGCCAAAGGTCTTTTTCGAAAGCAACTTGGTCTGCTTTTTGTCGAATCGTTTTGCCTTTTTCCATAGTTTAGGATAACTCAACTTACCTCCAATTTCAATACTATCGCCTTGCCCAACACAATCAAAATTCATCATTGCAATGGTTTTTGATAAGTCAATAGGCGAGTTGGCTACGAAATATTTAGAGCCTTTCAAACCAGATTCTTCCGATGAAAATGCAATAAAAACAACTGAACGCTTAAGTTTAACCTCTGATTTTTTAATGGCTTCAGCAATGGCTATTAACGTTGCTACTCCCGAAGCATTGTCGTCCGCACCAGGGAAAAACAAATTCTCAGTTTGATAACCAACGTGGTCCAAATGAGCGCCAAGTACAACAAATTCATTTTTCAACTTAGGGTCGCTACCCTCAATAAAACCTACAACATTGGCGGTTTGCTTTTCGGGAATATAATCGGTTTCGACGTTAATCATCAGCCATTTACCTGTTTCAATAGAGTGGGGAGCCTTATCCTTGGTAATCAGTTCATAGTACTCCAGCGGTTTCATAGGTAGTTCTGCGAAAATTGAATCGGTTACACTGGTACCTGCTTGCAGCATTGGAAAATCAGGTATATGTGGACCTGCTCCACACGATATGCTTCCATATATCATTGTGTTAGGAAATAGTTTAGGTTCGCCAATTATAATTAAAGCCTTGGCACCTAACTCTTTTGCAATTTTTGCCTTTGCGCGTGGCGATATATCGCCCCAACTACCGCTTTTAGCTTTCCATGATGGTGCAGTTTTAAAGACCATAACTATCTTATCCTTCACATCTATGCTCCGGTAATCGTTATACTCATCGGTTTTAATCCCAAAACCAGCAAAAACAACTTCACCCTTAACAACGCCAGCGCCAGTAAAACCTCTGCAGGTAAAATCCTCGCCAAGTTTGAAGAAATGAAAGGCTCTGCCATTATTATCCATTAAAAGCAACTGAGCCTTTTTAATGATATTCACCTCCTCGTTAAAATACTGTAGCATGCTGGTCTGGTTTATCGGCTTAACCCCAGCATTTTTAAGCCTAGTCGCTACATAACGTGCTGCTTGGTCGTACTCAGCAGTTCCTGGTAAGCGTCCCTTAAATCGACTCGATGATAAGTAACCTATTGTCTGTACTATATCCTCAGATTGTATGGCGTTTAATCCCTCTTCGGTGTTTTTTTGAGAGTATAAACCAAGCGGAATAAACCCCATTAATAGTAATATTGATACCTTAAACCTCATAGTCCTTAATTTATTCCCTAAAAATAGTAATTCTAATTGTAATGGTTGATTAATCTACTTATTTTTGTAAAAACCACTACACAATGGCTAATTTATTCGACAACCCGGAACTGTACTCATATGTAGTTCTTCCCATTCTTATTTTTCTTGCCCGTATTTGTGACGTTACTATCGGTACACTAAGAATTATTTTTGTATCGAAAGGGCAAAAGAACATTGCTCCATTCCTTGGTTTTTTTGAGGTTTTTATTTGGATTATAGCTATTAGCCAAATAATGAAAGGGGCAAATAATTTTTACTGTTATTTTGGCTATGCTGCGGGGTTTGCAACAGGCAACTATGTGGGAATGTTGGTTGAAGAAAGACTTGCTGTTGGTAACTTATTAGTTAGAATTATTACAGCAAAGGATGGAAATGCCTTGGTAAAACTGCTAAGCGCTAAAGGGCACGGAGCAACATCGTTTAGTGCCGAGGGCTCAATGGGCAATGTAAATATTGTTTACTCCGTAGTCAATCGGAAAAATATGGGAGAGATACAGCAAATCCTTAACGATTATGACCCGAAATTATTCTATACCCTAGAGGATGTTCGTAAAGTGAATGCTGGAATATTCCCGGAGAAAATGACTTCATCACTATCGCCATTAATGCGTTGGAGGAAGGGGAAGTGATTAATTAGCCAATTTGACAATTTGAAAATGTTGAAATGGATGATTTAACCTAATAACTCACCACCCTACCTAACAAAATGAGGCATTTCCGTAGGTAACTCAATGGAAAATTCCACCATTCCTGCAACCTCACCTTCCTGATGCCATGGTGTTTGGTAAATCAACTTCTTGATTCCGTTTTTCTCAATTGTATAGGTGTTCGACTCGTTGTTGTTCATCAGCCGATGAATGGTTTCCACTGAACTTGGGCTATGGCAATCAAACAGACTTTTTCCAATCAAATCCTTGCCACCCCACTTCTCAAAGGTTCGTTGCGATTTCTCGTTCATATACAGGATAATGCCATTCCTGTCGCAAACCGTAATGGCACAATTCAAACTTTTTGCCCAATCTGGAATATTGTACATAGTCGTAATCTTTTTGCAAATCTATAAATAGTAAGCGAATTCTTAATTCTAAATTCCGATTTCTCCTTTTTTTAATATCTTGCAACTTCCTAAAATTAGATACTGCAATGAAAGCAAAAAATGTAAAATCAACTCGCACACCTATTTACCGCGATGCAGGTTTTTTACTTGGCGATATCCCCACAATGAAAAAGGCGTTTGCCGATGAGGTTGGTCATCCAATTAATCCTGACCTATATAT
>JAEXVC010000148.1 GCA_023406715.1 Bacteroidota bacterium
GTTTGGTTCGAAGGACCAGTGGGAATAAAGTAACAATGGTTTCAAAACTTTATACTGTTGATACGCGTGCGTTTGGGGTTGATATACTTGTAAAGAAAAGCTGGAGCGATGCTGAGTTTTGGATTGCGTACTCGCTGAGTAAGGCCTTTACCCAGTCCGGCAACTTAAATGGAGGCGACGAATACAGTTCTCTCGACGACCATCTGCATGAACTAAAATTAGTTGGTGTTTACAGTGTTGGCCGATGGCGATTTACTGCTAATTGGATTTACGGTTCACCCAAACCGTGGGATGAGTTAACACTTACCTCTACACTACAAATTTCGCCCGATTACGAAAAAAACTCATCGCACCTAGAGCCTTACCACAGGCTCGATGCAGGAATAACCTTTACCCAAAAGATTTTGCAATCTGAATTGCAAATAGGTGTAAAGGGGTTCAACATTTATAATAGGAATAACCTTCTCTCTAAGCCATACTCGCTGTCCGATACACCTATTCAGGACTATTTGCAGGGCGACCCAGTTATTGTTTTTACAGATTACTATGGACTGGGCTTTACGCCTACACTTTTCTTCAATCTGAAGTTTTAGAAACTCTTTCATTTTAAATAATTGCCAATTTAATCGATTCTGTCGTCGGCTTTTTCTATCTCTATCGTCTTATCAACCAATTTCTTTAAAAAAAACTAATTCTTTGGTAGGGTGTTTTTGGTGGGTGTTGTATTAATAGTAAAGCAAATCAAAATGCGTAGGGAAAATCAAAATATAAATAATCGAAACAGGCTTAATCCCGAGGCTTTTGAACAAGAATATAGCAAATTAAAAGTTCCAGCAGGTAAATCGAAGGAACAAATTTGGCAAGTGGTCTTTGAAAAAATAAATAGCGAGAAACAGGCTCAAATAATGCCTTTAGCATCAGTCTTTTTAAGAATAGCAGCATCTATTCTACTTGTTTTAGGAATTTCTTCGTTGATATTCCTTTTTGCTATGGGAAACGTTACAGTAATTGTTCCACGAGGAAATCAAGTAGTACACTTTCTCCCCGATAGTAGTGAGGTAATAATTAATGCGGAATCGGAACTATCGTACAATAAAAACAGATGGTTTTTGAATAGAAATGTCAAACTAAATGGAGAGGCAATGTTTAGGGTAGTAAAGGGAAGTCGGTTTCAGGTAGAAACATCCTCGGCAATGACCTCTGTGCTAGGAACCGTTTTCAATGTTTTTGCCCGAAAAGGGATTACCACCGTAAACTGTATTGAGGGTAAGGTTCGGGTGGTTGCCAACAAAAGCAAGCAGGAGGTTATCCTTACCATGGGCGATGAAACTAAAACAAAAGGAGGAGACATGGAGCGGTCAATTAAAGTAAATTATAGTAACCAGCGGGTTGCTTGGACTCAGGGCGATTTTTACTTTAGCAATACCCCTATTAATAATGTTATTGAAGAGTTAGAGCGCCAGTTTGATGTGGACATATTTATTGATGGTGACACAAACCGATTCTACACGGGCTATTTCAGCAATAACAATTTAAACAACGCATTAGAATTGGTTTGCTTGCCAATGAATTTAAACTGGCAAGTTAACGGAAATATGATAATCCTTAAGGAAAATAAATAAGTATCAGTTTAATAAAATGTTTAACTTAAATCTTACAGCTATGAAACGTACAAGTTTAATTTTTGCAACAAGCCTAATGTTAATGGCAACTATCAGTTTAACTTCTTGTCAAAAGGACGAAGAAACAGACCCTATTGTAAGTACAATGCAGCAGGACGATGAGGCAACCGCTTACTATGATGATGTTTTAACCGAAGTTGACGAATTAACAATGGTTGGCGATTCAAAATCAATGGAATACAATTCTCTGAACACTGAAGGACAAGGTACCCGTACTCGTAAAACATCTTGGGATGGCGACTGGAGGGTTGATACTATTACATACTCCAATTTTGTTAATGGAAATGCACGGTTCGAAAAGGTAAAGAATGGCCAAATTGTTATTAGAACGCTTGGAAATCCTTTAGCGGAAAGTTTTGAACGTAATGTAACCTTTGTAAATTTCACAATTAATGGCAATTTGATTGAAGGTGAAAAGAATATTACCAAAACCGCAAATTATACCTATACTATTACCTTGCAGGATGGTAAAATAACTTTTACAGATGGAACTACCTATACCAGAACATTCACAAGGACTCGTACTTGGGTTGCAGGTTTTGATACCCCTTACTATATCTGGGACGATATTCATACCGTTGAGGGAACTGCAACTGGAATTAACAGGAATGGATATGCCTATACGCATCAAATTACTAATGCTTTAATGATTAAACTGAGCTGCCGCTGGATTGTTGAGGGTACCATTGATTTAACTGTTAATGACAGCACTGCAACATTTGACTATGGCGATGGTGAGTGCGATAATCTTGCCACAGTAACCATTAACGGAAAAACTTACGAAGTAAAGCTAAGGGGTGGTAAATAGTTGTTTAATTGGGTGTTTTAAATGAAGAGGTACGTGAGTACCTCTTTTTTTCGATCATTGATAAAAAACAACAAAAATTTATATGTAGATATATTAATATGTATTATTTTTGCAGTATCAAATTAATACTAAACGAACAATATGCATACTATCATTGTTGAAGAATCAAGATGTCCACAGAATCATCCATGCCCAGTTGTTAGCTATTGTCCAACAGGGGCAATAAAGCAGAAAAGTTGGAATTCTGCACCTGAGATTGATAAGGAAAACTGCTTGAACTGTGGACGTTGTGTGAAATTTTGTGGTTATGGTGCCTTTCAGTATAAGGCCAATGATTAAATGTAACGAATAACGTTTCTGGGTTATCACCGTGTCATTGGCTATATTTGTGGCACGGTGATTTTAAAAAAGACTAACAAAAAAACAAAAATATGAAAAAGGTTATGTTAACTCTTCCGATATTTTTACTTATGGTGGTATCGTTGGAGGCCTGTAATGGTAATAGTTCAGCAAAAGGGAAACCCGAAGGTGAACCTGTTGTTGCAAAGGTTGAGTCTTCAACCACAAGTGGCGAAGCTATAAGTATAACCCGCGAGCAGTTCTTAACCAAAATAATGGATTACACCAAGGGTGGCGATAATATGAAGTATTTGGGCGATAAGCCTGCAATTGTTGATTTTTGGGCATCTTGGTGCGGTCCTTGCAGAATTGCTTCTCCAATTTTGGATGAGCTCGCTAAAGAGTATGCTGGTAAAATTTACGTTTATAAAGTTGATACTCAGAAAGAGCAACAAATTTCGTCTGAAATAGGTATTCAAAGTATTCCTACATTCTTATTTTTTCCAATGGATGGCAAGCCTTTTATAACATCAGGAATTGCTCGCACACCAGAGGAAACAAAGAAAATGTTTAAAGAGATAATTGATAATCAACTATTAAAATCGAAATAGCGTGCTGATTATCAAATGTATGAATTAATATCAATCCGTCATAATTGATTATTAAATGTTGATTCGGCTTTACGTTTCAACAAAAAATTCCGAGTGTAAACTCGGAATTTTTATTTTTTGTTTAATTATTTCTAGTGTTTTTTTAGTTCATCTAATGTGTAAATCTTGCTGAATTCGCAGTCTGGAAGTACAATGTACTCGTAGCGTTGATTACGAAGTTGCGGTTCGAATCCAGCATCAACAATGGATTTTTGAATGCCGTATGCGTCCATTTTATTTTTTGCTCCTGCCGATGAAACTACGTTTTCCTCAATCATAATTGAGCCAAAGTCGTTGGCCCCAGCATGCAGGCATACCTGAGCAGTATCTATACC
>JAEXVC010000151.1 GCA_023406715.1 Bacteroidota bacterium
CGTATACGCTGCGTAGTGTAAGCATCGTAACTGCCATCGCTCATATAAACAGTTCGTCCGGCTCCACGCTTATCTGTATAAATATTCCCGCCCACAAAAAAAGACGAACTATCTGTAATTGGAATAAACATTTTAAATGTCGCCCCTTTCTCCTTTAGGTACAATGGCACATTGGTAGAATCCCGGATAGTCAATGGCTCTGCAATGTAACCATCGCCCTCGCGCCAGAAACCGTAAGTCATTAAGTTGATTCCCTTTTTTAGCACTGGTATTTTTCCACCTAGAGTTGCCCTTGCGCCAAGCAAACCAAAACCTCCAGCCTCGGCAGTAACTGTACCATAGAACGGCGAGTCGATAGGGTTTTTAGTTCGAATATTGATAACGCCTGCCATTGCGTTATTGCCAAACAATGCCGATGACGGCCCATGAACCACCTCTATTTGGTCGACTAAATCGGGCGAAATCAAACTCCAGTTTATAAAACCGTAGGATGTTTTATTGAGCGGCGCACCATCGTAAAGAATTAAAACACGATTGGAACCATCCAAACCACGCATTGTAACCGATGCATTCTTGGAGTAAACACCGTTTGAACGGTCAACAAAAAGTCCGGGAATAGTCTTCAAGAAATTATCAACATTTGTATTCGGCGAGCCTTTAACACTAACACTATCAATGGCTGTTACCATTGCAGGAACTTCCCAAGTAGATTGAGGATTAAGTGTAGCAGTTACAACAACCTGTTCAATTGGAATTACTGTGGGTTTAAGTGTTACCATTAAAACATCATTACCACCGACAACTTTTGCCTCAACAGGAAAATAGCCCAAATGACTTATAATTAATGCATCAATCCTGCTTTGGTTGCAAATACTAAAAGCCCCAGTAGAATCAGTAATAACGCCGCGAGTAGTTCCTTTAACTATCACCGCAACACTCTGTAACGCCTTTTGCGACTCAGAATCGACAACCTTACCATTTACACAATGCTGAGCATATCCAAACCCCGAAAGCAGAGTTAGAAAAATAAAAGTAAGTATCGATTTATAAAAAGATAATTTCATTGAAAGCAATTATTTCTGCATTACAACAGAAAATACAACTTTCCCATCGGCCTGTCCTGTCACCTCTGTAACTCTTAACATTCCATACTTACCATTGCTCTCGAGTTTAAACGAGTAAGTATCGCCAGCCTTTAAATTTTTGGCCTTACGTTTACCATCGGCCTCAGAGTATAAACTCACCACGTAAGCTGGGTCTGACACTGCATCAAATTGTTCCTGTGTCATTGAAACTTGATAAAAACGAGCAGTATTACGTGTAGTCCAACTCGACAAATCAAAAATACCAGTCAAATTAGCACCTGGCGATGCAATTGTATTTAAATCGCCTGAATTGGCATCGTAAAAATAGAGCATATGAATATCGCCCTGAATAGCAATGGCATCCTGCATTGAATAGGCTACGCCATTTGTTAACGACAGAAATCCTTTGCCATTCGCTGTGCTTTGAGCATTCAGTTCGAGATTATTGTAACGAACCAACTCACCTCCCACTGAGCCATCGTCCTTTGTAACTGTTAACGATACGCTCGACGATTGTCCCTTAATATCGCGAATAGTAAAAACAATCAATTCAACATCGTCGGTTCCTTTAGCAAATGTAACTTCGCGCTCAAATTCCTTGATATTCATACCCTCATCAACCACACGCTTATTGTTGCTAGCGATAATAAGATTAGTTAGAGTATTATCGCCATTCCACTGGCAATGGATTTTGAACTTAAGAATCTCGGCTACCGATGCTGAAGTATCATCGGTAATTAAGCCCTCTCCACTAATAAGTTCTATTACTGGAGCTGCAGTATTCTTCTCTGTCTCCTTGCACGATGCCGATAATGCTGCCGCAAGTATCAACATCAAACCAATACGAATAGTAATGTTTTTCATATCGATATTATTTTTTAAGGGCTAATTTCTTAGCCCTAGTTATTCTACTTCTTTAACTTTCTCAAACCCGATGCTGCACCAACTCCTGCTAATGTTCCAATAAACCCAAATGCAAAGTGCGTTAATACTGGAAACATAAACCCAGTAGCCAAACTACCATAGTAAAAACCAGTAATAGACGAGAAAACTATTCTTGTAAGCGGAATCAATGTATAAGCCAATCCGCCTAACAATGCAATAACAGGAATCCACACCAATTGTTTAGGCCAACGGTACCAAACAAAATCGACAAAAACACCCATGCCAACGTAAATGTAAGGTAGCATTGGGTCGGTAAAACCAAAACCTGGGATAAGAGTTGTAAGTATTGAACCTGTTACTGTTACAGATGTTGCCAAACGCAAATTGGACAAGTACCTTGCTCCCATTACAAGCAACATAAACTCCAAGCCATGCCTACCGGGCATCCGCAATGGAATTCTAAACTTATAATGTAGCCAAGTTGCCACAAAACCAACAAAAAGCAAAAGCACAATTTGGGCTGTGGTTGAAAAACTAATTGGAAATACTCTTGATAAAGTCCTTGTCTGCGAGTTTGTAGCCATATTCGTTACAATTATCTATTTTATTAACTATCAACGTTATTAATCCATTACGATGAACTGGTCGTAACCAGCCTTCCAGCAAAATTGTCGAAGAATCGTCAATTACATCGCCACCTGGAGTTACTATTTGGTGAACCTCAACAAGTTTTTTCAGCTCCGCTGAAGTTTTGATACCTGTTATTGTTCTAACCTCAGTACCTTTCAATGCCACAAAGCGACCATCGTTCCCTGATGCTCTAAGCCCAACAGCAGCCATTGAGCCAATTACACCATCGTGATTGCCTGTAAGACCAATCAGGATTATACCCTCACGCTTTGACAAATTCAGACCATCAATCTGTTTCACCAAGTCCTGCTTTGCAGTTTTTCCCCATTCAATAACCGATGCGGGAACATTATCAGCATCGACTACACACAAACCGCAATCAGAACCAACAGCACATGCTTTCAACAGATACGATATCATAAAATTCAACAACTCATCTGGTTTTGAGGTTTCAACCTCAATACAAAGCGATGAATTATGTGATGTATATGGCACACGAGGGTCGAAAAGTAACTGGTGACGCGATATTGCCCCTGTTGTACCCAAACCATTGGCAACAATTAACTCCGCCATGGTGCGTCCGACATAGCCTGTGCCCCTACTCTCTAAGTTATCTGTATCGTCTATTCCAACAAAATATCGCATCAAAAAAAACTACTGTTCGTTAATTCTATGGAAAAAATTCTTCACAAAAACCTTTACCGACGAGTCAAACTCAACCCTTAAAGCCTTGTAGGACTCGACTAAATTCTTCCCCTCCTCGGTAAGTAGCGTATTGCCACCATCGCGACCTCCGCGGTGCTTCTCCAACAATGGAAATCCTAATGTTTGCTCCGATTGGCGGAGCAAGCCCCAAGCCTTTCGGTAACTAATCTGCATACGCTCAGCAGTTGCTGCTAAAGAGCCTAATTCACCAATATTCAAAAGCAACTCAAAGTGCTCCTCGGTAAGCACAGGATTACCATCCTCGCGATGTTTCAGGTATATTGAAAAATCGAGGTAGATATTGTAATATTTCGAACCTTTTGGACCTGCCATTTAGTTTGAATTATTTATCACCCAAAGTTAGGTTTTATAGCCATTTGCACAAATGATTTTAGTCAGAAAACTTTGGTTTAACAAGAGTAACTTCAACCTAACAACTTAATTTCTCAATCACATAATAACCGAACAAAGCAACAACTAAACAAATTCAAACTGTTTGCGTTACTATTTTATTATTTAGAATAATTCTAAAATAGTTATTTCTGATAAAAATCATTGCGAAAGTATTTCGTTATGCATTTTTTTGCATATCGAAAATTTAGATTGAAATAATTAAACTATTAAATATATGAATAACGCAATTTTCAGTTTTGAACGACCAAAGAATGAGCCAATTCTAAGCTACAAATCTTGCTCGCCCGAAAGAATTAAACTTGAAAAAGAACTTGAGAATTTGGCGAACACCGTGACTGAAATTCCCCTAATTATTGGTGGTAAGGAAATCAGAACAGGCGTGACAGAAACCGTGAGAATGCCACACAACCATTCTCACATCCTAGCAAAATTCCATTTAGCTGGCGAAAAAGAAGTAAATATGGCCATTGAGGCTGCCTTGGCGGCTCGCCATCAGTGGGAGCAAACATCGTGGATTGACAGGGTTTCAGTAACCCTAAAGATTGCTGAGTTAATCGCAACAAAATACCGTCCATTAATAAATGCTGCCACAATGCTTGGCCAAAGCAAAAATGCTTACCAAGCAGAGATTGATTCGGCCTGTGAGGTTATTGACTTCTTACGTTTCAACGCTTACTTTGTGAGTCAAATCTACAACGAGCAACCAATTTCAGAGAATTCTCACTTAAACAGAACTGAGTACCGTCCTTTGGAAGGATTTGTTTTCACAGTATCGCCTTTCAACTTCACTGCAATTGCATCGAACCTGAATTTATCGCCAGTACTAATGGGCAATACAGTTGTTTGGAAACCAGCAACCACCTCGCTTCTATCTAACTATATTTTGATGAAGATTTTTAAGGAAGCCGGCGTTCCCGATGGTGTTATCAACTTTGTTCCAAGTAAAGGCTCAGTAATTGGCAAGGAAATATTTAAACACCCAATGCTTGCGGGTATTCACTTTACCGGTTCAACAGGAACTTTCAACCATTTCTGGCGTCAAATTGCCGAGAATCTTGACAAGTACCGCTCATATCCAAAACTAGTTGGCGAAACTGGCGGCAAGGACTTTATTGTGGTTCATCCAAGCGCACAACTCGATGAGGTTGCAGTTGCAATGGTGCGTGGTTCTTTTGAGTACCAAGGTCAAAAGTGCTCTGCTGCATCGCGCGCATACATACCAAAATCGATGTGGCCAGCATTGAAAGATGCTATGGGTAAAATGCTGAGCGAAATTAAAATGGGCGACCCAACAGATTTCACCAACTTCATAAACGCTGTTATTGACCAAGCATCGTTCGACAATATTATGGGCTATATCCAAAAAGCAAAAGAGGCTAGCGATGCTGAGATTGTTTTTGGAGGTAACGGCGACAAAAGCGTTGGATACTTTATTGAGCCAACCGTTATACTTACCTCAAATCCACACTTCATAACCATGGAGGAGGAAATATTTGGGCCAGTCCTAACAATCTATACATACAACGATAACGAGTACGAGAAAACACTTGAACTTTGCGACCAAACATCGCCATACGCGCTAACAGGAGCAATATTTGCAAGTGACCGTGCTGCTATAGATTTAGCCATGGAAAAACTACGCTACGCTGCAGGTAACTTCTATGTAAACGACAAACCAACAGGAGCCGTAGTAGGTCAACAACCATTTGGTGGTGCTCGTGCATCGGGAACAAACGACAAGGCTGGTAGCCACTTAAACCTTATCCGTTGGACTAGCGCACGTACTATCAAGGAAACACTTGTTCCACCAACCGATTACAGGTATCCATTTATGCAGGAAAGCTGCAAATAGAATATTCAAGGTAATATGACTACTCAGTCATAGTTTATGTTTATGGTTTGGAAAGTTGGAGTAGCAATGCTCCAACTTTGCTTTTTTAGGAGCGGTTCAGAGTTTCGTGCCAAGCCTTGGTTGGACGGCTTGCAGGATAACCATTTTCAAGACGGTATTTTTTGCGCTCATTGGTAAAATCCCACCAATTTTTACTGCTGTCTTTGTTATTGGCATAGTAAACCACTAAACGGAACTGGTCCTCAACGCAGGGGTCAATCCAGTACCCTTTTAGCAGTTCAAACTCATTGGTAAGTAAAGCACCATCTTTGCCTTTCAACTCATCAATTGAGTAATAACCTAACGAAACTAAATCCTCTGCAAACCGAATACCCACCGAAGGTATAGATTGAAACTCAACCAAGGCATAAATCTCCCTAGCGCGTTCAAATGAAACTCCAAGAATTACTTCTAACTCATCAACAGCGTAATCGTTAGTATTACTAAGTTTAATTTTATTATGTTTTAAACGCTGTTTTTCTGCGTCGGTTAATGGTAGTTTTATTGTTAATTTTTTCATTTAAAATCAGATTACTGTTAACAAAACTATTCTTAAAATTACAACTATTATCAATTTGTTTAAAAATCAAATTTGTAATTTTGACATAGAATATTGGTCAAGACCCAAAAAAGTCAAAAATGCTTAAAACAAGACTATACAACTTAGTTGAAAAAGGTGAGCATGGCTCAAAAATCAACCTTTGGTTCGACTACTCTATTATGATTCTAATTGTGCTGAATGTTATTGCTATAGTACTTGAAACGGTGGCCTCAATTCATTCACACTATAACATCTACTTTAGAACATTTGAATTATTCTCGGTGATAATCTTCACCTTTGAGTATTTGACTCGAATTTACGTTTCGGACTTAACCCACCCAACAAATAGTAGGCTTAAATCGGCAATGAAGTTTATCTTCTCGGGTTATGGGTTAATTGACCTTTTAGCAATAATGCCATTCTACTTACCATTTATCGTAAAACTCGACCTTCGATTTATAAGAATTCTCAGGATAATGCGATTTCTGCGGTTACTTAAAATTAACCGATACAGCAACTCACTTAATATTATCGGTGAGGTATTTAGAGAAAAGAAAGCCGATTTGGCAATTACCGGTTTCTTGACGTTTCTGATACTAATAATTGCTTCGTTCCTGATGTACTACGTTGAAGGCGATGTGCAACCCGATAAATTCCCCAACATATTTGCTTGCTTTTGGTGGGCAATTGCTACACTGACCACCGTGGGTTACGGCGATGTTTACCCAATTACAGCAATGGGGAAACTTATTAGCGGATTTATTGCAATACTCGGCATTGGTCTTGTGGCACTTCCCACAGGACTAGTAAGTGCTGGTTTTATGGAAAAAATCAACAAAAAGCATCATCACCCAAAAAAATGTCCGCATTGCGGCAAAGAGATTGATTAATTATCAC
>JAEXVC010000167.1 GCA_023406715.1 Bacteroidota bacterium
GGTTTTACCATGGAAATCGACGGAGATGCCTTATGTTAAAGGGACTATTTTGATTAGCGACAGGGAACCCGATATCTTCCTGAAAAATTATTACTCCAATAATTTTATGTGGAGCAATAGTTTTGAGAAGGAAAAACGGTTTATGATAGGAGGAATGATTGGTGCCGAAAAGTGGAGGCTTGAGGCAGGCTATAATCTTATACGAATTGTTGATTATCTGTATTTCGACTCCGAAGGCCTTCCAACCCAGGCGGACAACGTAACAGCAACTTCGGCATATGTTAAGAAGACTTTTAAATTGGGAGGATTTTACTTTGTGAACAAGGTGTTGTGGCAAGCAAATACCAACGAGGATGTCTTGAGTTTACCTTCTTTTTCGGTTTTTTCGTCGTTATTCTACGAGCATGAGTTGGTTAAGAATGTTTTAACAGGACAGTTTGGCGTTAGCGGATTTTATAGAACAAAGTTCTATGCCGATGCTTTTATGCCAGCAACAGCTCAGTTTATTAACCAGCGCGAGAAAAAAATTGGAGACTATCCTTTTGCCGATGTGTTTGCCAATTTTAGGTGGAAAAGGGCAACATTATTCTTCAAATACGAACATGTAAATCAAGGACTAATTGATAGTGAATACTTTACGGCGCTCCGCTATGCAGCAAACCGTAGAGTATTCAAATTTGGTCTTTCATGGATATTCTATAACTAGTCATCAAAATTTACTTCTGTAACAAATCCTAATGGGCTATTTTTGTACTCGAATAAAATAATTAAAACCAAGAAAATCTTTGATATGCAGACATTTATCACAAGTAGGATAAAGTGGGTGGTTTTTTTGGCTTCGCTTATAATGTTCTCTTGCATTAGTAATGACTCGGTAAGGCGACAAGCTGAGGTACAGATGCGAGACTTGGCTAAGATTCTGGCCGATGGTAAACTTGTAGCAGTTACTGACTACAACTCTACAAGTTACTTCTTATATAAGGGCGAACCTATGGGCTATCAGTACGATTTGCTTCGCGATTTAGCATCCTATCTGGGTGTTAAGTTGGAGCTGATTGCCGAAAACGACATCGAAAAATCTTTCGAAATGCTCAAAAATGGTGAGGTTGATATAATTGCTAACAACCTAACCATAACCACCCAGCGCAAAAAGGAGTTTAACTTTACAACACCCCATGGGGAAACACGTCAAGTGCTTGTTCAGCGAGTTCCTTCCACTTCCGAGGAAAGTGAGAAACTTATAGTAAAGAACCCCTTGGATTTATCGGGCAAGGTTGTTTACGTTCAACGTAGCTCTGCGGCAGCGCAAAGGCTATCCAATTTATCGGAGGAGATAGGTGGGAATATAATGATAGTTGAACTACCAGAATATGATGCCGAGCAACTAATCGATTTGGTAGCTATGGGCGAGATAGACTATGTGGTTTGCGATGAGACTGTGGCACAAATAAAGGCTAGTTCACTTCAAAATGTTGATTATAGCACAGCCATTGGATTTCCACAACATACTGCATGGGCATTGCGTCAGTCCTCTCCCGAGTTGCTTAATAAGGTAAACGCTTGGTTCGAGGGTTACCTAAGTACTTCGCGCTATGCAATGATTAAAAGGAAGTACTACGAAAATCCAAATCACCTTAAGCGATTAAGTAACGACTACTATTTTGTTCATCAAGATAGGGTGTCGGAGTGGGACGAGTATTTTAAGAAAAATAGCCCAAAGATAAATTGGGATTGGCGCTTATTGGCATCATTGGTATATCAGGAATCGAGATTTAAACACGATGTTGTATCCCATAAAGGGGCTACGGGCGTTATGCAGTTTATGCCCCAAACAGCAGAACACTGGGGTATTGACAGCACTGTTAGTGCTAAGGAGCAGATTGAGGTTGGGGTAAAGTACCTTAAGTGGCTCGACGATAAAATGGTTGAGTACAATATACCCGAGAAGGAACGTTTTAAATTTGTTCTTGCTGCCTATAATGCAGGTATTGGTCATGTAATTGATGCACGCAACTTGGCACGAAAATATGGAAAAGACCCCAATGTTTGGGATGAGAATGTGGAGTACTTTATTCGCCATAAATCGGAATTCTTATCCGATACGGTGGTGCGTTTTGGACGATTACGGGGCGAGGAAACCTTTAGGTACGTTAGCGAAATAATTGATAGGTACGAGCATTACAAAAATATTCTAAAGTAATTTAAAAGCGCTGGTTTTACTGGCGCTTTTTTATTGAACCATTTATTATCTCCACTAATTCGGCCAAAATCATAGCAGTAGCACCCCAAACAAACTCCTTGGATATGTTGAAGTAAGGAGCGGTAATTAATTTTTGGTGCGAGGTAATAACTTCAACACTCCTGTTTTTTGGATTTGTGAGTTGTTTTATGGGTGCATAAATAATCCGCTCAACCTCTTGTGTGTTAGGATTGAATTCAGGTTTAAAATTTATTACACCAACAAATGGATGTACCATCATGTTGCTTACCGGAATGTAAAGTTGGGTGAGTTGTCCAATTATGTTGATGTCTGTTGGGTTAACACCCACCTCCTCGAAGGTTTCCCTTAATGCGGTGGCCTTAATATCTGAATCAGCCTCGTCAAATTTACCTCCAGGGAAACTAACCTGTCCGCTATGCGGTCCGTCGTAAACAGGGCGTTTAATTAGTAAAGTGTCAATACTGTTGCCGTTCGGAAAAAGCAAAATAAGTACAGCGCTTTGGCGTGTATTGGAGTTTGGGGCAGTATTCCCCATTAAATCTTCACGGATTGATGGCGACATAGTTTTTTGCGCATCAAATCCAGGCAAATCATTCTGTAGTTCAGTTTTTAGAACCTCGACAAAATTATCGAAATTAATATTTGAAAACATAAGACTATAATGAATTATCAAAAATAGCAATAATTGGCTTAAAAATTGATTGCTCAATAATTGTTGTGTAAATTGGCAATGTTATAAATTTGAATTTTGCGAGTTTGTTCAAAGTTTGCATATTTGGCAACCTTTTATTGATATTTAAAACTATAAAATATGAAGCGACTTCTACTTTTTTTATTTGTTTCAACTTTAATTATTGGTTTTGAGGGATGTGCCTCTAAAAAGTACGCAAAACGTGGCGATAAATACGAGCAGGCGGGTATGTGGGAGCCTGCAGCCGAGGCCTATATGCGTTCATTGGCGTCCAAGCGCGATAATGTTGATGCTTTAGTAGGTTTAAAGCGCACAGGGCAAAAAACAATCGATGAAAAAACCCTGAAGATGATGAAGGCTTATGAAACCGATGGATTAAAGGAGACAGTTTACGGTTATTTAGACATTATCAGCTTCAAGAATAGGGCTAGTGCGGTTGGAGTGGAATTATCTGTTTCCGACAGGGCTACAGATTATTTTAACGATGCAAAACCAAAGTATATCGAAAAAATTTACTCAGAGGCTCAGGCATTGCTCGATGCAGAAAAGTTTACACAATCTGAATCCATACTAAAGGAGATTGAAACTATAGAGCCAGGCTATGGAAATGTTCAGGAAATGCTTAAGGTTTCAAAGTGCGAACCGCTTTACAGGCAAGGGAAGGAGTATATGACCAGTGGTATGAACCGAAAAGCTTATGCTAATTTCGAAAAAATAATTAAGGAGCATAATGGTTACAAGGATTCCAAGGAGTTAAGGGAGGAGGCTCTTCTAAAGGCATTAATCACAATAAAAATTGATGATTTTAAGTATCAGGATGGTTCGCACGAGGTTGCTGCAAGGATACAAGGAGTTATAGTGTCTAAATTGAATTCTTTAAACAATCCTTTTGTTAAGGTTGTGGATACAGAGAGCACCCAGAAAATACTAGAGGAGCAAAAGAGAAGTATTGAGGTTGGCTCAAACATTCAAATTGGCAAAATTTTGGCCGCTAACGCAATATTCTCGGCAACTGTGGTAGAGTTTAAGCAGGCGGCCGGCAAATTCGAAAAGGTCGAAAAACGAGGTTATTTAAAAGAAGTTACCACTACCAAGAACAAGGAAACAGGGCTGGAGGAGAAGACCGTTTCCTATAAAAAGGTAATCTATTACACCTATAGTATTAAAAACACTTCGGTCGTTTCGCTCAAATATCAGCTAACATCGGTTGAAACTGGAGCTGTAATGGTGTCGGATGTTGTTCGTGAAGGTTTTGATGATGAGGCAAGCTATGCTAATTTTGATGGAGATAACGATAAGTTGGTGCCAGGCTACTGGGAAAAAATGAATAAGGATTCGGAGAAGGATTACGTTTCCGATACTCCTGCGGAAGTATCGAATTTGAGAAACCTACTGAAAGCTAAACGCGAGGTTTCCTCTGTGGCTCAGTTAACCGACAAGGCTATTAATGAAATAGCCGCAAAGGTTGCACAAAAAATAAACCGATATAATCCCGAACAGTAATGAAACACAGAATATTAATTCTGCTTTTAGCCGTAGTATTTTTTAGTAGCTGTGGCGGCTCAAAGAAAACGGCGGAATTGCCGGTGTCGCCTAAATGGGTTCAGGCTCGTCCTACTTCCCAGATGTACTATGTAGGGATTGGCTCTACAAGGAAAACCAATGATGCCAATGGCTACATGCAAACTGCCAAGCAGAACGCTCTGGCCGATTTGGCTAGCGATATCTCCATCAATATATCCTCTAATTCAGTATTAAGTGCTTTCGAATCGCAGCAACGTTTTTTTGAGGATTACTCATCAACCATAAAGGCCGATGCCCAAAAGGAACTTGAGGGTTACGAGGTAGTTGAAACCTGGGAGGATGCATCAACCTACTGGATTTATTTCAGGCTTTCGAAGGATACGTACCGAAAAATTACCGACGATAAGAAGCAAAAAGCCGCAGCCAAAGCACTCGATTTTTACGATAAGGCCCAGCAAAACATAGCGGAAGGAGAGGTTCGGGTTGCACTGGTACTTCTGGTAAAAGCATTGGAGCCCATTAAACCGTACTTTGCGGAAACCATAATGGCAAACTACAACGGAAAGGATATTTTCCTTGGAAATGAGATAATTCAATCCATATCAACAACGCTCAATAAAATTGCCATAACAGGGCCACGTGAGTTGAAGGTTAAAACGGGAAAGGCTATTCAACAAAACGAATTGCGGTTCTTGGTAAACTTTAATCAATCACAACCTCAAAAGGGAATTCCTCTTAAAGCTAGTTATACCGAAAAGCCAATAACCCAGAATAAATCTACAACAGAACCTAATGGTTATGCTGGATTTGGTATTGATGCTGTACGCTCATCAAAGCCTTCTGAAAAGTTTAAGGTTAATTTGGATTTTGAGGCCATTGTTAATGAGGCTACAACTGATTTTACTATCAGAAAAGTGCTTGCTCGTTTCAATGTTCCAATGTTCGAGGTAGATATTAATATAGTAAAACCCGTATTTGCAATTCAATCCATTGAAAAGAATATTGGGAATTTAACTACCAGTAGTATACTTGCTGAGTCCGCTAAGCGTAAGTTGTTGGAATCGTCGATGCCAATTGTTGATAAACCTACCGAAGCTGATTATTTAATTAGTATAGATGCTTCAACTGTTCAGATTTCAGAATCGAATGGTTACAAGCAGGTTGCTTTATCGGCGACCATCTCAGTTAGGAGTGTAGATGGAATGGAGGTGTACCGTAAAACTTTGGATAGAGTTTTAGGCTCACATTTCGATATTGAAATGGCAGGTAGGAATGCTTATGCCGAAGCAACAAAACGAATTGAAAATACCATTATGCGTGAAATTATTGAAGTGGTAGTTAAAGGGAAAAGCAGTTACTAAAACCAAAGTATTGAAAAATAAATTTTCATTTTAAGAATATCTGCTTTATATCATTATAATCCTTTGAAAAAATATATAGGTTTGCATAATTTTTAAATTGTACCGCTATGAAAAAAATATTTTTGACTTTATCAGTTGTAGCATCAGTTGCGCTTGGTGCACTTGCTCAGACCAATGAAGCAGTAAATGCCGATTTGCCCGAAATAACTTTTAAATCAACAGAAATTGATTATGGTGTAATAACTCAGAATTCTGAAGGAACTCGTAATTTTGAATTTACAAACACAGGTAAAGTACCATTGTTACTTACAAACGTTGCAGCATCGTGCGGATGCACTGTGGTGGAATGGGCAAAAGAACCAATTAAACCAGGCGAAAAAGGCACTTTAACAGTTAAGTACAACACCGCAATAGTTGGTCCTTTTAATAAAAGTATAAGAGTTTTCTCTAATGCTAAGAGTAACCCTGTATTCTTAACCATTAAGGGTGATATTAAACCATTGCAAGAAACCGCAAGTCAAAGTCAGCAATAAATTCAAACTTATATCAATGCCAAAAATATCAGAAAAAGGTGTGGCAATGCCAGCTTCACCAATCCGTAAATTAGTGCCCTTTGCCGAGGAAGCAAAGAAAAAAGGGCGTAAGGTTTATCACCTTAACATTGGTCAGCCCGATATTCCTACTCCACAGGTTGCTATGGATGCAATCCACAAGTGCGACCTTAAAGTGGTTGAGTACAGCCACTCTGCTGGAATAGAGAGTTACCGTAAAGGCTTAGCCAATTACTACAAGGGTATTGGAATTGATATCACCCATAACGATATCATTATAACCAATGGAGGGTCTGAGGCTATTACCATTGGATTTATGACGTGTTTAAACCCTGGCGACGAGGTTATTATTCCAGAGCCTTTCTATGCAAACTACAACAGTTTTGCTATGCAGGCAGGCGTGGTGGTTAAGCCAATTGTATCGTCAATTAAAAACGATTTTGCATTACCAGCTGTTTCTGAGTTCGAAAAGCTTATTACTCCAAAAACAAAGGGTATTGTAATTTGTAACCCCAATAACCCTACAGGTTATTTATATTCCAAAGAGGAATTGGAACAACTTGCCTCTATTGTTAAGAAGCACGATTTGTACCTATTCTCCGATGAGGTTTACCGTGAGTTTTGTTACGATGGTAACGAGCATTTCTCGGCAATGTTGCTACCAGGCTTGGAGAACAACGTTATTCTTATGGATTCGGTATCCAAGCGTTATAGTATGTGCGGTGTTCGTATAGGAGCATTAATCACTAAGAATAAAGAGGTTTACGCTGCTGCAATGAAGTTTGCACAGGCTCGTTTGTCTCCTCCCTCGTTCGGACAAATTGCTGCTGAAGCTGCTTTGAATACGCCAAAAGAGTACTTTAAAGAGGTTTACGATGAGTATATCAAGCGTAGAGACTTTATGGTTGCTGCGCTTAATAGAATGGATGGTGTTTACTGTCCAAAACCAAAAGGCGCCTTCTATACTGTTGTAAAACTTCCAATTGACGATAGCGATAAGTTTGCACAATGGTTATTGGATAGCTTTGAGTACAATAACCAAACCGTAATGCTTGCTCCTGCAACTGGATTTTACTCAACAAAAGGTCTAGGTAAGAACGAGGTGCGCATAGCTTACGTTTTGAATACCGATGATTTAAAAAATGCAATGGAGTGTCTTGAGGTTGCCTTAAAGCAATATCCTGGACGAACATTATAGTGTTGATTGTATTATATGACGAGGGTGGATGTTTTTCCACCCTTTTCGTTTTTTATTATCACAGAAATATCTAAAAATATTTACCTTAGCATTACTTTTTGATTTCGGCGTAAACTTTGAGGAATTGTTGAAATAATTTATTGTACTATAGATGAGGTGTTTATTGTATGTTTTCGTAGTTGTGTTTTATCCTTTCTTTGCATCTTCGCAGGATGAAAGCAAAAAAGTGTTGGTGGGAGCGGAACGTGTTGAACTATATTTACCCAAAATTCAGAATAAGAATGTTGCGATAGTTGCAAACCATACGTCATTGGTAGGTGGAAAGCATTTGGTCGATACCCTTCTGTCGTTAAATGTAAATATTAAAAAGATATTTTGCCCCGAACACGGATTTCGAGGAAATATTGAGGCAGGGGAGTTAATCAACAATCATACCGATACTAAAACAGGACTTCCAGTTTTTTCGCTTTACGGAGGAAACAAAAAGCCAAAATCAGAGAACTTGCAGGATGTTGATGTCGTAATTTTTGATTTACAGGATGTTGGGGTTCGTTTTTACACTTATATCTCCACTATGCATTATGTTATGGAGGCGTGCGCCGAGAATAATATTCCTCTTATAGTGTTGGATAGGCCTAACCCCAATGGGTTTTATGTTGATGGACCAGTACTCGATTTGAAGAACACATCATTTGTTGGAATGCATCCTGTACCTCTTGTTCATGGGCTTACCGTAGGGGAGTTTGCACAAATGATTAACGGAGAAGAGTGGCTTGCAGGAAAGGTAAAATGTGCATTGGAAGTGATACCTTGTGCTGGTTATACACATAGTCAAACTTATGCTTTGCCCGTTAAACCCTCTCCTAATTTACCTAATCAAATTTCGGTTTTGCTTTACCCTTCGCTTGGATTTTTTGAAGGAACCACAGTAAGCGTCGGCAGAGGAACCGATTTCCCTTTTCAGGTCTTTGGATATCCTAGTTATCCCCAAAAGCAATTCAAATTTAAACCTGTTGAAAAAAAAGGTGCTAGCATGAATCCTCCTTACAAGGGGAAAACTTGTTATGGAGTCGATTTAAGAGATTTTTCAGTTGATTATTTCATTGAAAGGAAATCCATTAACTTAGAATGGCTTATATATACTTATAGAACTTACCCAAACAAGGAAAAATTCTTCAATAGTTTTTTTAGGAATTTGGCAGGAAGCTCTTTACTTCGGAAGCAAATAGAGGACGGATTAAGTGCTGATGCGATTCGTGAGTTGTGGCAACCCGAGGTCGAAAAGTATAAGAAGATGAGGAAGACCTATCTGCTTTATCCAGATTTTGAGTAACATTTAACCTTACCTGCATTTATGGCAAAAAAAAACAATTTCTATGTGGTTTGGACTGGGCATACTCCGGGTATTTATGACGATTGGTGGAAATGTCAGGAGCAGATAAAGGGATTTGAGAATGCAAAGTTTAAGGGTTTTCCAACAATAGATGCTGCCGAAAAAGCATTTAGTCTGGGCTATGGCAGGTATATGAAGTTAAATTCAGCGCAAGGCAATAGTTTGCGAATAGGAAGTGCTGCTCTAAAGCCCGTATATCCATCGTTGGCTGTTGATGCTGCATGGAATACTGCCACTGGCGATATGGAGTACCGGGGAGTTGATGCGCATAGCGGTAAGGAGATATTTAGGCAGGGCCCATTTTTTGATGGGACAAATAATATAGGAGAGTTTCTTGCAATAGTTCACGGATTGGCGTTTCTGCAAAAGCAAGGGAGCAGAATTCCCGTTTATACCGATTCTGTTACCGCAATTGCCTGGGTTCGCCGTAAGCAGGCTAATACGAAGTTGGCACTAACGCCTCGTAATGCAATCCTCTTTGAGTTGATAGAACGAGCCGAAACTTGGCTCAGAACAAATAAATGGGATAACCCAATTTTAAAATGGGAAACACCTATCTGGGGCGAAATCCCAGCTGACTTTGGTCGAAAGTAGATTGCTATAAAACTAGTTGCAGTAGCAGATAATGATGATTTCGTAGATACCGTTTTCATCATCTTCGGCTTGAGTAGCCACGGAATTTGGCAATGGTGACTTATAGCGATTTGTAATTATCAACCTATATGAATTGTGGAAGTAACCTGTTTGAGTTTCTGTAATTAGCTCGTTATCTAGTTCAAAACCAATATTGGGTAGTTCTTCAACCATTGGTTTAATGGTGTTTCCTAAAACGGAGAAATCCTCATTAACTTCAATAGGGATAAGCATATAATTAGCATTTATTCTACCTTCTAAAATTGTATCGGAAACTTTGGAGAATTCAACTTTTGATATATCCTTTAAGGTTCTAAGCATGTCGGAGGCATTACATTTTTCAATATTTTTTCGGATGAAAACTGAGTTTTGCCCATTTTTTTGTATTAGGAATAAAGTGTCGGACGAAAACTGAACCTCACTAAAACATATTGTGTCATAAGGTTCTTCAATGATTAGACAACTGTTATCAATCTTCCAGTTTCCAAGGCTTGCTCGTTGCCCAAATACAAGGTTAACGGTTTTAGTATCCTCCTCTATGTTAAAAGAAACTTCTTCAAAGTCAAAACCCTCAATGGTTTCCCATGTACCCAAAAGTTGCTGTTCGTCAATTGTTTTATTGTTTTGCTTACAGGCCAATAAAATTGTTAGGAGAAGGATTGTAATTCCTAAAGATGTTCTCATGTGTTATTGTGTTTAGTGACTAGGAATAAATATACTGAAAAACAATATGCTTGTCAATTAAAAAAAAGATGCTACCCGCAATGGATAGCATCTTTAATTGACTTGTTAAATATTATAAATCGAAATTTCCAGTATATGAATCAACATAAGAAGGAGCAACTCTTACTCTTGCTTTTTTAGCCCAAGCAATCATTTGGTCGCAAGCATATTGGAAATCGGGTTCAGCATAGATGTAACCCATAGAGTCAAAACCTTTCATTTGGTAGTATGTGAAAACGCCATTTTTCATTGTAGCGTCACCATCATAAGAATAAATGCTTTTGTTTGAAGCAACTGCAATAACTCTTCCGTTTGCATTAAGGTCGGTAGCCATAGCGCCAATTTGGCAAGCGTCAAAAGTGAACATCATTTTTGTACTTGTAGCATTGGCAAATTTGGTTTTGAACCAAGTGCTGTTGATATAGTATAGGTCAGAAGTAACTATGTTTCCTCTACTACCATGTCCAGAGTAAACAAATGCTATTTCGTTACCAGCAATGGATTGACTAGCTAGTGTATTGATAGCTGCTTCAATATTTGCTTTTGTTGCATTTAAGTCAAGAAGAGCAGTTACAGAGTAACCTTCGGCCTGTAAGCGGGCTTTCCAATCAATTGCATCGTCATCGGCATATTGAAGATCGTTTGATGTGCCTGAATAATCAGAAATACCAACAACTAAGGCTATTTTTGAACCTTTTGCTGCGTTTTTGTCTAACTCAACGGGTAGAGCATCTTTATCTGTAATTGTAAAATTAGCGATAACTTCGACGGGTCTATTATCAACAGCCGCAAAATCTGGACGTACACTATACGTTTGTTCTTCTTGCTGAACTATTTCATCTTCCTTTGAGCAACTTTGAAAAATTACTCCCGCCATTAAAGCAACAAATGCTAGTTTTACCCATTTTTGTGTTCTCATAGTTTTTATGTTTTTGGTTTGGTTTATAAAAATGTTAACGGTTCAAATTTCAACTATTCAGATATAAAAGTCAAGTCTAACATTGATATAAAGACGAAATACAGATAAAAGCCAACAAACAACAGTTTCCTCTGTATAAAATGCAAAAATAAACCCCGCTAAAGCGGGGTTTATTTTTGCTTTAAACTTGTCAAGTATTATAAATCAAAGTTTCCAGAGTAAGAGTCTTGGTAGGAAGGAGCAACTGTTACACCATTTGATGAAGCCCAAGATTTCATTTGGGTACAAGCGTAACTACAATCATTTTCAACGTAAACATAACCCATTGAATCAAAACCTTTCATTTGGTAGTATGTGAAAACGCCATTTTTCATAGTAGCATCACCATCATATGAGTAAACGGTGGTGTTAGAAGCAACTGCAATTATTCTACCTGTTGCGGTAAGGGCTGTTTTCATTGCGCCAATTTGGCAAGCATCAAATGTAAAGAACATTTTAGTGCTCTTAGCATTAGCAAATGTTGTTTTGAAATAAGAACTGCTTATATAGTATAAATCAGTTGTAACAATATTTCCGCTACTTCCATGACCAGAGTATACAAAAGTAATTTCGTTACCAGCAATTGCTTTGCTTGCAAGAGTGGCAAGGGCAGATTGGATGGCACTTTTAGTTGCGCTTCTGTCTAATAATGATGTTACAGAGTAACCTTCTTTTTGTAAACGAGCTTTCCAGTCGGTTGCATCATCATCACAATATGTAAGATCGTTAGAAGTTCCTGAGTAGTCAGAAATTCCAATAACCAATGCATACTTTGCACCTTTTGGAGTGTTTTCGTCCAAAACAACAGGAGTCGCATCTTTCTCTGTAACCATAGAACTAGCAATCACCTCGGCAGGTCTATTGTCCAATGTTGCAAAATCGGGACGAACGGTCCACTGTGTTTGGTTGTCATTAGTTGTAAGATCTTCATCTTTTGAACATCCTTGAAAAATTACGCCTGCAAATAATGCTAAAAATGCTAGGCTAAGCAGTTTTTTTGTTTTCATTGTAAATAAAAGTTTAGGTTGGTTAATTAATTTAATAAATCATGCGCAATTTAATTGATGAATTGTTTTGAATTTCTGTTTGTCGACAAAATGAATTGAACTACCTAAATACAACAACCTACGGGTTATTTTATCGACGAATATTAACTTCTGTTGTCCTAAAGAGTCCTGCCGAATAGAAAACTTTTTCCTATTTTTACGGGTAAAATTGATTGATTGTGAGTTTTGAAAATTTCCTGGCGAAGCGTTTCCTCAAGGGCTCCGATAGTGTAAGTCTATCAAAACCCTTTATCCGTATTACCATTTTATCAATTGCCCTTAGCGTTGCAATAATGATTGTGTCTATTGCCATCATAACAGGCTTTAAGCAGGAAATAAAATCGAAAGTGGTGGGGTTTGGCAGCCATATTCAAATTACAAATTTTGATAGTAACCAATCGTTTGAAACTAATCCTATACCCAACAACTTGGCGTGTATGAATGATGTTCGGAAGATTGAAGGGATTACTCACGTACAGGTTTTTGCTACCAAAGCGGGTATTATTAAAACAGAGACCGATATTCAGGGAATTGTGCTTAAAGGAGTTGCTTCGGATTTCAACTGGAATTTTTTTAAACAGAACTTAGTTGAAGGAGAGGTTTTTTCAACTGAAGATTCTACAGCGACAAACAAGACAATTATTTCCAGAACTTTAGCAAATCTTTTAAAGCTTAAGGTAGGAGATAGCTATGATATTTTCTTTGTTCAGGAGCCTCCTCGGTTTAGGCGGTTTACTGTTGCTGGGATTTACGACACAAAAATGGTGGAGTTCGATAAGTTGTTTGTTCTGTGCGACCTTCGGCATATTCAACGATTAAATGGCTGGAGTCCCAGCCAAGTAACTGGTTACGAGTTGTTGGTCGATAATATAGATAACGCCTACGACCTCTCCATTGAGGTTGACGATATTGTTGGTTTTGTTTTTATTGATAACGATTCGCGGTTGAAGGTTCAGAGCATTGTTGATAAGTACCCAAATATCTTCGATTGGTTGAATTTGCAGGATATCAATGCTGCAGTTCTTATTATTCTGATGTTGCTTGTTGCTGGTATAAATATGATATCGGGTTTGCTTATCATTATTCTTGAGCGAACAGGCGCTATTGGGTTGCTTAAAGCATTAGGCTCAAGCAATGAGAGCATACGGAAAATATTTCTGCTACAGTCGGCCTATATCATGTTTAAGGGGCTAATTTGGGGTACAGCCTTTGGGGTATTGGTATGCCTTGTGCAGAAGCATTTTGGGATAGCCAAACTCGATGAGCAGTTCTACTTCCTGTCCGAGGTGCCAATAAACCTCAATATTGTCCATGTACTTATTTTAAATGCAGTAGCATTTGTGGTTGGTATGGCTATGCTAGTGGTACCATCGATGGTTGTATCTCATATAAGTCCTGATAGGACTCTTAAATTCGATTAGTTTCGGTTATAAGTACCCATAAGTATCGGCCAGGTAAGTTAAGTACCAAGATAGGAAGAATGCAATCATTGGGGCTATAAGCCATACAATAAAGAACTTACGCACTTCCGTTTTCTTGAAAATATTTTTGGTTCCTAACTTGGCAACTCCAATTCCAAGTATTGCCCCCACATTAAGCTGCACTAAGGAAGTTGGTATACCTTTAAATAAAGATGCTCCCAATAGTAGCGATGCTGAAATAAAAGCAATAATAACAGCCTCCACTTTGCCAAAAAGGAATAATTCTTTGCCGGTATTGCGCAAAATTTTATCGCCAAATATTGAACTACCTATTCCAAAGTTTGGAGCAACCACCATTGTAGCCATTATCATAATCAGAGTTAAGATTCTTCCAGAAGAGTTGTGTATTCCGAGTTCGTTCAATGTCATTGTGGTTAAAGGGCCACTGGCGTTGGCCACGTTATTTGCGCCAATGGAAAAAGCTACGTACATAGACATACCAATAATTGCACCTTTAAGCATATAGTGTTCATTAAGTCTGGCCGAAATTGTATATCCTCTTCGGCGAATTGGCTTGTAAATATACTTGCCAATAAGAAAACATAGCGCAAATGATATTATTGGAAGTATAAACCATGTTGGAATAACTTCAAAGAACAGTTTATGCGATGAAAACTCATGGAAGTAAAGTCCTGGAGCAACAACTGCCAAAACCGTAGACTGACTAGTTGACTGAGGCACTCCAAATAGATTTGCAATTAAAAGTGAAATGGCCACAGAAAAAAGTATAATGGATACCTGAGCGTAGTTCATTAAATCAGGGTTAATTAGCCCTTCTCCAACTGTTCTTGCGGTTGCTTTTCCGGCAATAATTGCCCCAAGAAAAACCATTAATCCAAATAGGCCAGGAATGGCATTCTTTTTTAGGACGTTAGAGCCATAAGCAGCAGAAAATGATGGACCAGTGCCGCTACCACCCATAGTAATAGCTAGGAACATTGAAATTAGAAAGGGGATGATTAAATGGCTGAATATTAAGGCATCCATAGTATTTGGGTTGGTTTAGTACTCTTGTGAGTTTGTACAAATATATGATATTGTTCCTTTTTTCTATTTTGAAGTATGATAAAGATTAATCGTGATTATGACTTAACTGTCTGTTTATTAATTTGTTCGTTTTATAAATTGCTTTTGTTGATATATATCAAAAAGGTCGACTTAAAATTATTCTTTCCTTTTTTTAAGGTTGCAATGGGTTATTTCTACAATAAACCATAAATTTGTTTAACTAGAATAAAACATTGGTTAATAACATAAAACCCCTCAGTATGAAAAAGTTCATTAAACGTTTAGCTTGGGCGATTCTAATTCTATTACTACTCTTTATTGCTGCTGCAATAATTGTCCCAATAGTATTTAAGCCCCAGTTAATGCAAATAGCAAAAACTGAAATCAATAAAAGTGTAAATGCTAAAGTTGAGTTCGATGATTTTCAGGTATCGCTAATTAAAGGTTTCCCAAACCTTTACATTGGTCTAAAAGGGTTAAGCGTTGTTGGTATCGATAGTTTTGCAAACGACACACTTATGGCCTTCAAGGAGTTTAGCGTTAAGGTTAACTTGTGGAGCGTAATGGGTATGGAGAATATTGAGGTAAAATCTATTTTACTGGACCAAGCTCGCATAAAAGCAAGAATTACCAAGGATGGCAAGGTAAACTGGGATATTGCAAAGCCCTCCGATGTTCCAGAAACTGAAGTAGAGGATACTGCTGCAGGTTCGCCAATTAACACAAGGGTTGCCCTTAAAAAGTTTGAAATTAGGAATGCAAACATTGCCTATATTGATGATTCGTCCAATATGTCGGCTACAATAAGGAACTTCAATCTTCTGCTATCGGGCAATATGGGTATGAGCCAAACCGATTTAAATTTGAAAACATCTATTGAAGCGCTTAACTTTAAAATGGGCGGTTTAAGTTACGTTAAGGATGCTGAACTTGAGTTCAACGCTACTATTGGGGCTAATATGGATAGCGCTATTTATACCTTCAAGGAGAATAAATTCAGAATAAATCAACTTGCACTACTGTTCGAAGGTGTTGTAAAAATGCCTGGTAGCGATATTGATATAGATGTTAAATTTAACACCCCAACAACAGACTTTAAGGCAATACTCTCAATGGTTCCTGCAGTTTACATGAAGGATTTTGCTGGGCTTAAAACTTCGGGTAAGTTTGGTATAGATGGTTTTGTAAAAGGTGTAATGAGCGATGCAACTTTGCCCAATGCTTCTATCGCGTTGTTTATTGAGAATGGTATGTTCCAGTACCCCGATTTGCCAAAATCTGTAAACAATGTAAATGTTAGCACTAAGGTTTGGTTTGATGGTACTAATATGGATAATACTACCGTAAATGTTGATAAATTCCATTTGGAGTTAGGAAGTAACCCGTTCGATGCTCGCTTACATGTGGCTACTCCAATAAGCGATATGCAGGTTGATGGTAATGTTACTGGAAGAATTGACTTTGCATCGTTAGCCGATGTTGTTCCATTGGATAGCATGACTATTTCGGGTATTCTTGATGCAAATCTCGATTTTGCTGGAAAGTTATCATATATTGAAAAAGAAGATTATGAGAAGTTTAAAGCCGATGGCTCATTACGTTTAGCAAACTTTGTGTTTACCAGCAACGATTTACCACAAGGATTTAAAATCACCGAAACGGTTTTAAATTTCTCTCCAAAATTTGTGGATTTAGCAAAGTTTGAAAGCCAAATTGGTAAGAGCGATTTGAAGATGAATGGTAGGTTGGAGAATTTTATTCCGTTTATTTTCAAGGACGAGACTGTTCGTGGAAACCTTAACTTATCCTCAAATCTATTCGATGCTAACGAATTTATGGGCGGTGAAAGCACTGAGGAGGAAGTTGTTGTTGAGGATACATCGGCAATGAGCGTAATTGAAGTGCCAAGGAATATCGACTTTAATATGAAGGCCAACTTTGCCCGTGTTATCTACGACAAACTTAATATAACAAACCTAAATGGTAATATCGATGTTAAGGATGGTATTGTAAATATGACCAACCTTGGTATGAACTTGCTTGAGGGCTCAATGATTATGGGCGGAAGTTACAACTCCCAGGATGTTAAAGCTCCAAAAACCGATTTCGATTTCAACATGAAGGGTATTGATATTCCTTCTGCATATAAGGCATTCTCTTCGTTACAGAAGATGGCTCCTGCCGCTAAGGATATGACAGGGAAGGTATCTACCCAGTTTAAGTTTAAATCTACACTGGATACCACTATGATGCCAGTTATTAATAGTATTGATGCTTATGGTAAGTTGCAGTCCAACGAAATAGGCTTTAAGGATTCTAAGGTGTTTGGCAAAATTGCCGATGTTATAAAGAACGACAAGTTCCGGAATCCCTCAATGAAGGATGTGAACATCAGCTTTAAAATAAAGGACGGTCGACTTTTCATTGAGCCTTTTGATACAAAGATTGTTGATACCAAAATGAACCTTGGTGGCGACATGGGCTTAGACCAAACCCTAAACTTTAAGGCAAAAATGAGTATTCCTTCTAAATATGTTGGCGCTGCAACTGATTTGGTTAGTAAACTTGCAGGAATCTCAGTGCCAAAACCAAATGAGGATGTTAAATTGAACTTTAAGATTGGCGGTACAACCAGTAACCCCAATGTGGGTTTCGATAAAGGCGAAGCATCATCAGAAGCAAGTTCAACCACAAAAGAAATTGTAGGGCAGAAGGTTGATGAAGCCAAGGTTGAGGCCAAAAAGCAGGCTAAAGAGCAGGCCGATAAGTTAATTGCCGATGCTGAGAAAGAGGCTACAAAAATTAGGGAGGAAGCGGCTGTTCTTGCCGATAAAATAAGAGCTGAAGCAGAGGAACAGGCAAAGAAAACCGAGGCCGAGGGTAAAAAGAAAGGGCCTATTGCGGAGAGAGTTGCTAAGGAGGCCGCCAAGGAAATCCGAAAAAAAGGTGAGGCATCAGCACAAAAGGTAATTCAGGAAGCGGATGCTAAAGCAAATCAAATAATAGAGAAGGCTAAAGCGGAAGCTACGAAACTTGAGTAGTAAAACAAAACCCTCGCATTTGCGAGGGTTTTTGCTTAATATCTATTTCGATTTAGCTCTAAAGTATATTTGTAATGGAACTCCAGAGAAATTGAATGTTTCGCGTAATTTGTTTTCCATGTAACGCTTATATGGCTCGCGAATATACTGGGGTAGGTTGCAGAAAAATGCAAACGAAGGTGTTTGTGTCGGTAGTTGGGTTACATATTTTATCTTAATATACTTGCCTTTGTAAGCAGGTGGTTGCTGAATTTCGAGCGCAGTTTGCAAGAATTCATTCAACTTAGATGTTGCAATTTTTTTCTTGCGGTTTTGGTAAACCTCTGTAACTGTTTCAAGAACCTTGTGAATTCGCTGCTTGGTTAATGCCGAAGCAAAAACAATTGGTACATCCTGGAATGGAGCAATTCTCTCCTTAATCAGGTTGGTGTACTCAACGGTAGTTTTGTTATCCTTTTCAACCAAATCCCACTTGTTAACAACAATAACAACACCCTTTTTATTCTTTACAATTAGGTTGAAGATATTCAAATCCTGACCCTCTAGCCCAAGTGTGGCATCGAGCAGAAGCAGGCAAACATCGGAACTCTCAATTGTACGGATTGAGCGCATCACGGAGTAGAACTCCAAGTCCTCGTGAACCTTTGTTTTACGACGTAAACCTGCTGTATCGACTATAATGAAGTTGTGTCCAAACTTGTTGTAATGCGTATCAACGGCATCGCGAGTTGTACCTGCAATTGGAGTAACAATGTTACGATCCTCGCCTATAAGCGCATTTATTAGTGACGATTTTCCTACATTTGGTCTTCCAACAAAAGCGATTTTTGGGATATTTAAATCCTTTTCTTCCTCTGGTTCGTTTTCGAAATCTTTAACTACTTCATCGAGTAAATCGCCAGTTCCAGAACCGCTGATTGACGATATACAGAATGGCTGTCCAAGTCCAAAACGGTAGAACTCGTTTGCATCGTACAGCAAGTCATTGTTATCGACCTTATTGGCAACAAGGAAAACTTTTTTCTTCGATCTACGAAGAATCTCTGCTACAGCCTGGTCCATATCGGTAATGCCAACCTTAACGTCAACAAGGAATAGAATTGTATCGGCCTCCTCGATGGCTAGTTTTACCTGTTTACGAATTTCCTCCTCAAAAATATCGTCGGAATTAACCACGTAACCGCCCGTATCAACAACGGAGAATTCTATTCCGTTCCAGTCGCACTTGCCGTAAATTCTATCGCGGGTAACACCTGCTACCTCGTCAACAATGGCATGTCGTCCAGCAACTAAGCGATTGAAGAATGTTGATTTTCCAACATTCGGGCGGCCTACTATTGCTACTATATTTCCCATAATTAGTTTAAAGTTTAATTTCAGATGCTAGATTTTAGATTTCAGACCTTGTTATCTGATGTCTTGAGTCTAGAATCTAAAGTCTTCTATGAATTATACCCAAAGCGTTTTAGTTTTTTGTCGTCGTTGCGCCAGTTGGGGTCAACTTTAACATAGAGCTCAAGGAAAACCTTCTTTTCCAAGAACTTTTCCAAGTCTAAACGGGCTTCGGTACCTACCTTTTTGAGCATTTTACCTTGATGTCCAATCACAATGGATTTTTGCGATTCTCTATCAACATAAATAATTGCCCTAATTCTATCAATCCTGGTTTCCTCATTGTACTCCTCAATATCAACCTCAACGGAGTAAGGAATTTCCTTTTGATAGGCGGTTAGAATTTTCTCGCGAATAATCTCCGATGCAAAGAACCTCAGTGTTTTATCAGTAAGAGTATCTTTTGGGAAAAACTCAGGGCCTTCGGGCAATTGCTCGCTAACCATTTTAATTAGCGCCTCGGTGTTAAACTTATGCAATGCCGATATGGGCAGAATTCTTGCCTCTGGTATAATTTCAGCCCACTGAGCAACCAGTGCGGCAACCTTATCTTGTTCCGATAAATCGACCTTGTTGATTGCCAGAATAATTGGAGTGCCCAGCTGCTTAAGTCTATTCAAAAACTCCTCGTTTTTGTTGGGAGTCTCAACAGTGTCGGTGATGTATAGGATAACATCTGCATCCTCTAGCGCCGATTCCACAAACTTCATCATTGCCGATTGCAGTTTGTAGGCTGGCTTAAGAATACCTGGAGTATCGGAGTAAACTATCTGGAAATCCTCGCCATTCACAATACCCATAATCCGATGACGGGTGGTTTGTGCCTTGCTGGTGATAATGGATAGTCTTTCTCCCACCAAAGCATTCATTAGCGTTGATTTTCCAACGTTTGGATTCCCAATTATATTTACGAAACCTGAACGATGTGCCATTTCTTAGATTCTAAATATTAGACATAAGACATTAGAAAATAATCTAAATAGATTAGAATCTATTCATTTTAAGCACATTCACCTCTTTTTGTGTGAGGAAACGCCATTTACCTCTGGGCAGATTCTTTTTAGTAAGTCCTGCAAAGTAAACCCTATCGAGTTTTACAACCCTGTAGAAAAGCGATTCGAATATGCGGCGTACAACGCGGTTTTGTCCTGTGTGAATTTCAACTCCAACCTCGGTGCCATTGCTTTCCTCTGTGTAGTCAATAGAGTCAACTTTAAGAATTTCACCATCAACCTCAACACCCTTGCTGATTTTCTCCATATCTTCAGCCGACACCTTTTTGTCAAGCTCTACATGGTAAATCTTTTTCTTCATAAAGCTAGGGTGAGTCAACTTCTTGGTCATCTCGCCGTCGTTGGTAAGGAGTAGAACACCTGTACTGTTTCTGTCCAAGCGGCCAACAGGGTAAACGCGCTCCTCGCAAGCACCATCAATTAGTTCCATTACGGTGCGTTTTGCGTGAGGGTCCTCAACTGTTGTTACGTAATCCTTTGGTTTGTTTAAAAGGATGTAAACCTTACGTTCTGCATCAAGTGTCTTGCCCTTGTAGCAGATTTCGTCGTTAGGGTTAACCCTTGTTCCTAGTTGGGTGATAACTTCGCCATTTACGGAGATTAATCCGTTCTGAATCATCTCATCTGCCTCTCTGCGGCTGCATAGGCCAGAGTTGGCTACATATTTATTCAAACGAATTAGGCCGTCGTCCTCCCTTTCAGTTTTTTCTACTTTTGCAGATTCTCTGCGAGGTTTTGATGTTGATGTAAATTCGTCGTCGTATTTTTTCTTGAATGTTCTCGATTTGTAACCCGATGCATTGTCGGAATCGTCGTAGCGTTTGGGTTTCGATTCAAACCTGTCGCTACGCTCCTTGCGGTCGCTAGATTTCTCGAAACGACTTGGTTTTGCTCCAAATCTATCGCTACGTTCTCTAGTTTCCTCGTTGCTTCTAGTGCCAAAACGACTCTTAGCGCTTGAGCGTTCCTCGTCTCTATTGGTACGGCTAGGTTTTTCGGCGAAACGACTTTTGCTTGGGCGCTCGCCTCTATCTTCTGTACGGTAAGGGCGTGCGTTATATCCACCAATATTTGTAGGTTCGTCTTTATCCTCAGAACGGCTAGATTTTGCAAAAAAACTTTCTTTCTTTGGACGTTCTTCGCGTTCCTCTGAGCGTTTCTTAGCAGGACGTTCGCTTCTCTCTTCGCTTTCAGATGCGCTGTCCTTATCATCGGGGGCAAAACGATTCCTGAAAGGAACTTCCTCTGTGTTTTTAATTTTTAATGTTCTTGGCTTATAGCTGCTTTCTCCACCTTGCTTTTCATCACTTCTAGATTTGCTTGGTTTGTCGGACGATTTCTCTTTTGGAGAATAGCTGCGCTTTTTGGTAGGTTCCTCAGCGTTATCAGCAACGTGAGGTTTAGTGATTTCACTTTCCGAACTAGGATTAACTGACTTTGGAGCCATTGTCCTTGGACGGTAAACCTTTGCAGGTTCTTCTTGGGCGTTAGTCCGCGTCTCGCGTTTAACTTCCCTTTTCTTGCTTGTTCTTTCCATTTAACTGTTAAATATTGAACTTGTTAGGCTAACTCTTTAGCCATTTAAAATTAGGGTGCAAAGATAATAATAAGTTTGATGTTTACGCTATATTAATTTGATAATTTGAAAATTAGTCAATTAGCAAATTGAAGAGTCGTTTATAATTTGAGTCGCAAAAAGGATTAGTCAAAATTGGTTATTATTTAAATTTTCAAATTGACTCATTTTCAAATTGGCTAATTGTCAGAAAGCCAAGTAGAAATCCGCAGTTAGTTGCTTGTACTCATCGGTATAGTTTCCTTCAGAATCACGGGTGCAAAGGGTGGATTCTTCTATGGGTTTCTTCTCAAACTCCAGTTGAATAAGCATTCTGAGGGTGTCACGGTTGGGTTTCGATTGAATGTTCAGCCTTTTGGTACAGTACAATCCATAACCCGATGCCTTTGCAATAAACACATTCCCCTCGGTGTAAGGGAAAACTCCGCAGAACTTGCCTTTCTTGGCTAGTAATTTTGATATACCGCCAAGCAGCTCGTCGTAGGGTAGAGTGCCGTTGTGGCGTGCAAGGTTTTTATGCTCGAATGGCGATTTTAGCGATTGTTCAAAGTACGGTGGGTTCGATACTATCAAATCGTACCGATTATTAGTTTCAGAAACAAAATCCTGAAAGGATTTATTTGCAATGGCAATCCTATTTCCCCATGGCGATTTTGCTGCATTCATTTCGGCTTGCTTTGCCGAGGGTGCATCAATTTCAACAGCATCAATTATTGCAGTTGAGTTCCGCTGTGCGAGCATAAGTGCAATAACTCCTGTTCCTGTACCAATATCAAGAATTCGGCTTACATCATCAACATTAGCCCAAGCACCAAGCAAAACACCATCGGTGCCAACTTTCATTGCGGCGTGTGTTTGGCTGATTGTAAATTGTTTAAATTTAAAGTAGGTGTTGGGCATTGCTTCTATAATTGGCCAGCAAAGGTATTATTTTTATACAAATTAGGCTAAACTTCACCATTTACCCCCATTCCAAAAAGCGCAAAATCGTACTTGATTGGGTCGTTGGGGTCGAATTGGCGGAGTTCCGCAGATAGTTCCTCAACAGCCTTAAAATCGTTTTGCGACCGTTGCAACAATCCTAAAACACGTGCAACTCGTCCCGAGTGAACATCGAGCGGAATTAGTAATGCTGATGTTGGTATTTCAGTCCATAAACCAAAATCAACATCTTCGGTATTTGGCCTAATCATCCACCTTAGGTACATATTGAGCCTTTTTGCCGCCGAACCTTCGATGATATTTGGTGTATGCTTTAGTGTGCGGCTTTGAATATCGGCATTTACAAAACAATTTCTATAGGCATTGATGGAGTCAGCAATGGATTGATTTTGCTTATAAGCATCAACAAAAACTCTTCTCAACCCGCCTTGTTTGCTATAGATTGATTTTAGAACCTGAATAAATGCAGCGCAATCCTCCTCATTAAAAGTACGATGTACAAATCCTTTTAGATATTTTCTATCGGATGATTTAAAATTGATAGCAAATTCGTAGGGTTTATTATTCATCGCATTGAGCAAACGATTCATGCTATTCAGAATCGATTTTCTGTTTCCCCATGCAATTGTGGCTGTTAGCAATCCTGCAATTTCAATATCTTCAGTTTTGCTGAAACGGTGGGGGATTTGAATAGGGTCGTCGGCCAAAAACAGTTTGTTGGCATAGCGCTTATATCTGCTATCCAGCAATTCCTTTAATACTGCTTTGCTTTGTGGAATAATCATTAGCCAAGCAAACCGTCGTTCATCGAAATCTGCATATCGGCCATTCGGGCTAAATCCTTATCGTGTGTAACCACCACAAAGGTTTGTCCCATTTGGTCGCGAAGCTTAAAGAAAAGGTTATGCAGCTCCTCCTTATTGTGTGAATCGAGGTTCCCCGATGGTTCATCGGCCAAAACAACTAGCGGGTTGTTAATCAATGCGCGTGCTACAGCCACACGCTGTTGCTCTCCACCCGATAGTTCTGATGGTTTATGGGTTAATCGGTGCGAAAGACCAAGGAAGTCCAACAACTCTTTGGCTCGCTCTTGCGACGAACTCATACTTTTTCCAGCAATAAGGGCAGGCATGCATACATTCTCTAACGCAGTAAATTCGGGCAATAAATGATGAAACTGAAATACAAATCCAATGTGGGTGTTTCTGAATTTGGCCAGTTGCTTATCCTTCATTAACGATAAGTTTTCACCGTTCATATAAACATTACCAGAATCGGGTAGGCTGAGGGTGCCCATTATTTGTAAAAGAGTAGTTTTGCCAGCACCGCTAGGGCCAACAATTGCAACTACTTTCTTTTCTGGAATTTCAACAGTAACGCCCTTTAGAACGGTTAGCGAACCAAAGGATTTTACAATATTTTCTACTTTTATCATTTATATGTTCGGTTGAGGATGGTTACAAAAGTAGTTATTATTCAGAATAAATTTGTAGTTTAGCTTTTCCTCATTTAACAGTAAATAAAACAAGATGAATTACATTAAGAAAATTCTCATTCTAATAGCAATTTTCTTTATCGGAAAATTTTTGCTTGACATTACATTTAGAATTAGATATAGTAAGAATGAAATTTTTGAGATTAATAACCTTAAAATTTCAGATTCATTGACGATTAACCATGGTAAAATTCTACTAGGAAAGAATATTAAAGGTAATCTTGAGGCAATTGTTTTACCCGATAATTTAAAATTAAATGATTCAACAACGGTTGAATACGTTTATCTAAGATTCTTCCCTGAATGGTATGACATTAATATTAAACCATACGTTGGTAATAAAATTGAAAAAGACAAATGGGAACTTCACTTTATTGGAGAGGCATTGCACAACTCAAACTTTTCGAATTATATGCATATAAATAGTTATCCAATTGTAAGAAAAGATTTTGTTCCATATGTGCTAAAGATTAAGGAATCGGGAGAGAAAATCAGATTACAGATAAATATTGCCAAATAACATTGGGTGTGATTTAGAAAAAAACTCTACGATGTTTTGTAGAGTTTTTTATTTTAAATGGAATGCGTTCATAATTTGCCTTTATTTAATTTTTACTTTTGTACAGTGAATTAATTCAACGACTATGACATTAATAAAATCCATATCTGGCATTAGAGGAACCATTGGTGGTTCGGTTGGCGATTGCTTAACACCAGTTGACATTGTTAAATTTACATCGGCATATGCACAGTGGCTGCGTTTACGAAACCCAGGGAAAAAGTGTAAGGTAGCGGTTGGTCGCGATGCTCGCATATCGGGCGAAATGGCCAATAGCATTGTAATTGGCGCTCTTATGGGCTGTGGCGTTGACGTTTTGGATTTGGGCTTAGCAACAACGCCAACCGTGGAGATGGCGGTTATACATGAGAAAACCGATGGCGGCATTATACTTACTGCTAGCCACAATCCACGCCAATGGAATGCATTAAAGTTACTTAACGAAAAAGGTGAGTTCCTTTCCGATGTCAATGGGCGTAAAATACTAGAATTTGCGGAGAAGGAAACATTCTCGTTTGTTGAGGTTGACGATTTAGGAACTGTGGAGGAGGAGTACTCGTTCGTTGATGAGCATATCAACAAGATACTTGAACTAAAGTATGTGGATACAAAAGCCATTGCGAAAGCAAATTTTAAGGTAGCAATAGATTGTGTAAACTCTGTTGGAGGAATTGCGCTACCACGTTTGCTAAAAGCGCTAGGAGTAAATCGCGTTATTGAACTTTATACCGCCCCAACAGGCGATTTTCCACATAATCCCGAGCCGCTTCCAGAGCATCTGCATGAAATATCAAAAGTGATAAAGGAGCAGAAGGCCGATGTTGGTTTTGTGGTTGACCCCGATGTGGACCGCTTGGCAATTGTTAATGAGGATGGAACAATGTTTGGCGAGGAGTACACACTTGTATCGGTATCGGACTATGTGTTAAGTTTCAATGCTGGCAATACTGTTTCGAACCTTTCCAGCACTGCCGCATTGCGCGATGTAACACACAAATACGGTAAGGAGTACTTTGCTTCGGCAGTGGGCGAGGTAAACGTTGTAACCAAAATGAAAGAGGTTAACGCCATTATTGGTGGCGAAGGCAACGGAGGCGTAATTCTTCCAGAATTACATTACGGACGCGATGCATTGGTGGGTATTGCAATATTCTTAACTCAACTTGCCAACTCTGGGAAGAAATGTTCTGAATTGAGAGCTACATATCCGAACTACTTCATCTCTAAAAACAAGATTGAACTTAAAGCAGGTATGAATCCCGATGATGTTCTAGCCAAGATGCTTTCGCAGCATCAACATTTGCAGGTAAACACTGCCGATGGTTTGCGAATTGATTTTGAGGATGGCTGGGTTCATATGCGCAAATCGAATACCGAGCCAATTATAAGGATTTACGCTGAGAGTAGTTCTACAGAAAAAGCAAATGAACTGGCAGTTAAGATGATAAATCAGATAAAAGCATTGTTTGGAGTTTAACACTCTAATAGGGTAATAAGCAAAAAGGGAATCCAAAGTGATTCCCTTTTCTTTTGTAAACCTAAACCTACTATTAATCGTTGTTTGTTCCAATGCTTCCAAGTGAGCAGTTTGTGAAAGTATTCCCTGTGCTACTAGCCGAAAGGGTGGCATCGTTATCCAGGTAAATACCGTGTCCGGAAGAGTTTCTGAAAGTGCTGTTTTTGACAGTAATTCCTGAAGTTTCACGGATGTATAAACACGCATCTTGCTCGTATCCTGCATACTCAAAAGTGCAATAATCAAAAACAGTGTTTGGAGATGTGTAATTGTACATGAAAAGACCTCTCCAAGCTCCAGTTGCAGGAGAAGTGTTGCTCGATGTGAAAATTATTGGATTGGCAAGCGTTCCAACGGCGGTAAGTGTAGTGTTTGCGGAATAACCAAAATCAATTCGTCCGGCAGCATTGAACGATAAAATGGTGCCAGGTTCAATTGTCAAATTAGTTTCAACAGTAATCCCGCCATTAAAAATATATGGTACACTTTGTTTTTTCCATGTTAAATTAGTTCCATCAGTAGCCGTAACATCATTACTCTCAACAAGAATTCCGTAGCCACTAGTACATGTCATTATGTTATTTGCACCCAAGGTATGTAATGCTTTGGGATAAAGTCTAACGGCGTGTGTGCCGCAATTTTCGATTGTATTTCCAGTCATTGAAACAAAAGCTCCTTCATCGTTTAGCTCTACACCAATTTTTTTTGCAAACTTAACAAGATTGTTGTCGAATGTTAACTTGCAACGCACTTCAACTGCAGAATAATCAGAGTAACCTGCATATAGGAAATCGCAATAGGCTATGCTTGAGTTTTGTAGCACATGATTATAGAAAAATACACCGTCCCATGAACCAGGCGTAGGTGTGGAATTGTAGGAAGTAAATACTATGCGGTTGTCGGCAGTACCATTTGCGGTAATAGTAACGTTGCTTGTGTATCCAAAACCTAAGCTTGCTCCAGTTTTAAATTTAATAACAGTTCCTGGTTCAATTGTAAGATTTGCATCAACATCAATATCACCATCAATAACATAAACCTTACTGGCAACCCATGTAGTTACTGTAGTAATATCATCTACGATTAAAACCTCATTCCCCGTTTGATTTTCATCTTCCTCTTTTTCGCACGATGCGAATCCAATTGATAATGCAGCAAAAACTGCGCTTGCTAAAAGTAATCTTTTCATAATTTTAAATTTTTAGTAAACAATTAGTTAGAATTAATTTTTGTCGTTTATTTTTTAGAATTTATAGGAAACTCCTAGGTTTAGGTATGCTATACCATAGCCTATTTCGGCCATAGCGGCAAACTTATCAGTAAAGTAGTAGCGTCCGCCAGCAAACCAAGCCCAAACAAAACCACTTGCCGAGGCAGAATAATCGTAGCCAATAGATGTTCCGAACTCCTTGGCGCTGATAATATCATAGCCAAGCATTAATCCGGTGTAGGTGTCTAATTTATTTAGCAGTTGATAGTGTCCCACTCCACGTGCACCAATCACAAAGTTGGAGTATTTCCAGCCCCAGCCAGAGTATTCCCATTTTGCACTTGCGTAGCCAATATATCCACCAATACCCAGCGAGCTTTTCTCATCGAATAGTTGGTCTTTTACACCCATTTCGAATGATAGAGATAGGGGAGGCGTTTTGCTGGTATAACCACTGCCAGAGTACAATGCATTTCCAAAACCAATACCTGCATTTACAACCTTATCGCCTTTCTGAAAGGTGTTTTGCGAAATTCCTAAAAGAGTAAAACCGCATAAAACTGCAATAAGTGTTAATGTTTTTTTCATTTCACTAAAATTTAGATTGATAATTTTTATAGTTTTAAAATCTGAATCAAAGGTATTGAGTTAACCAAGGATGATTTTACCCCCAAAAGGGGGTTTTTATTGCGAAGTATCCTAAATACTTTTGTAGATAGATTTCTGGCTTTTAATTAGTAAAACCCAATAATCAATTTTATGATAGGTAAAGGGCTAGTATTATTTTATGGATTCCTTTTGTGTAATTTATGTTTATACTCACAATCTACTATCAGTAGCGATTCTTTAGAAAGGAAATTGCAGACAGAAAAACTTTCAGATAGGGATAGAGCGGAAGTGCTGAATGAGTTAAGTTGGATGTATGCCGAGACTAATCCAATCAAGGCCCAGGAGGTTGCCATGAAGGCCTTGGCAATTGCAGAAAAGGAGGGCACTTCGGAGCAACTAGTTATTGCATACCATAGGCTTGGAACGGCTTTGTATAATAGGAATAAACTAGATAGTGCAATTATATACCTTAATAGGGCTGTTGAATTAGCTGGCACTAATCAGGAATTGTTAGGAGGTATTTACCAACAAATTGGGAACCTTGAAGCTGATAGGGGAAACTATGAGGCATCGATGAAAATGTATCATTCTGCTCTAAGTATTTTTGAGAAACAGAATGATATTGATAAGGTTGCAAACGCCTATTCCAGCATTGGTGCTTTGTATATAAACCTTCGGAATTTCGAAAAGATGTACGAGTACACATCCAAGGCGCTTGAATATCACCGAAAATCTGCTAATAAACTAGGAATTTCAGTTGATTTGGCAAATCTTGCAGAGTATTATTTTCAGAAATCTGACACCAACAAGGTTTATCAAGCTCTTATAGAATCTCGAAGATTATTACATGAAATGAACATGGTTACAAATGAAGCTAATGTTCTTAGTAGTCTGGGTGATTACTATTCTGTTTTTTTCAACAATCAGGGAAAAGCCATTGAAATTTACAAGGAGGCTTTATCGCTGTTAAAGGAAGGGGACAATAATAATTTGAGAATGGATTTTTACCGAAAGATTGCCTTTTCGTACTACCAAATTCCCGACTATAAGAACGCTCTTTTAAGTATGCAAAGGTTGATGGAAATTACCGACACATCGAATGTAGAATATATGCGGATTAACTACTACTACCTAGCATACATCTATATTGGATTAAAAGATGCCGATAATGCTACAAAATCTTTAGATAAATATGTTGAACTATCCGATTTGGTTTATGCAGAAACCCAAAAGAAAAGCATAGCGGAGTTGGATGTTAAGTATCAGACTGAAAAAAAAGAATTGAAAATAGTATCATTGGAAAAAGAACGAAAATTTATAATACTACTCTCTGTATTAGGTGGAATCCTTCTGATTACAATAATAATTCTTATTGCTGCAAGGCAAAAAGTCATTACTCAAAAGCGAAAAATAGCCGAACAGAAAGTGGCTCAACTTGAGCAGGAAAAGCAACTTATTGCTACTAAATCATTGCTTGAGGGCGAAACCACTGAGCGTGCTCGATTATCGAAGGACTTACACGACGGATTGGGGGGGTTACTTTCCGTTACAAAACATAAAATGGCCAATATGAAAGGTAGTTTAACTATTCCCGAGGAGCAGGTGGAAACCTTCAACTCTGCACTGGAAATGCTCGATAACTCAATTAAAGAGCTCCGAAGAGTGGCACATAATTTAATGCCAGAATCGCTTATGCGTTACGGACTGAGCGCTGCAATCAAAGATTTTTGTGAGAGCATCGATAAAGCAACTTACCACTATTACGGTGTTGAAAAGCGCATAGACGAAAAACTAGAGGTTGCCGCCTTCCGTATTGTTAGTGAGTTGGTGAACAATGCGCTAAAGCATGCCAATGCAAACAAAATTAATGTTCAATTGGTGCAGGAGCAGGACAGAATTAGCCTTACCGTTTACGACGATGGTTGTGGTTTTGACCTAAAATCCATTGACAAAACAAAATCGGTAGGGTTAAATAGTATTGAGCAGAGGGTAGTGTCGTTCAATGGACGGATTGATATACTTTCTGAACCGGGTAAAGGAACCGAAATTACTGTTGAGTTTAAATGCTAATAATTAGTTGTGACTAGTGATGAGAGACAAGTGACAATTGAAAGTCACAAAATCTGTCACCAATCACTTTTCACTGCTCACCCCGGAGAAAATGAATAAGATACTAATTGTCGACGACCATCCTTTAGTTGCTCAAAGTTTACAAAGCATTGTAACCGACTCGAAGGTTGGAGAGGTTATAGGTATTGCCCACACAGCTAAGCATTGTTTGGATTTTGTGGCATCAAAGCATATAGATTTGGTTTTATTGGACATAAATTTGCCTGATGGTAATGGACTAGAAATTTGTAAATCTATTACAGAAAAATATCCGCAAATAAAAGTGCTGGCTATTACAACTTTTAGTGAGTATACCATAATCCGGAAGATGCTTGATAATGGAGCATCGGGTTACATTCTTAAAAATGCGCTTCCAGAGGAAGTTGTTGAGGGTATTGAAACAGTTTTAAAAGGCGAAACTTTTCTCTGCCACGAGGTTGATTTGCTAATGAAGAAAAAAATAGATGAACAAATTTTCCTAACACCCCGCGAAACGGATTTGCTAAAACTTATTTGCGATGGTTACACAAACCCTGAAATTGCTGAGAAACTTTTCTTGGGGGTTGAAACAATTAATAGTTACCGAAAAAATCTTCTTTTTAAATTAAATGCACGAAACACTGCGGTATTAGTAAAAATTGCGATGGAGCAAAAACTAATATAGTGCAATAATACTAAAGTTTACTTCGTTTTTATTTTCGTTTAAGCAACTTTTAACAATAGGGAGGTTAAACCATTGTTAAATTTTTTATTCTTTTGTATATACCATTCTAATCCAAACAAAACAATGAGAAAAAAAATAATTATTGGCTTTTCGGTCTTATTAGCCATTATTTTAGCTTTTACTTTCTTTGGTTCGTCCGATAAAGACAAGGCTGCACCTCAGTTTACAAAGGTTGTACAGGGAAAATTTGAGATTTTGGTTAATGTAACCGGCGAGTTAAAGGCTCAAAACTCAGAGGATATTACCGCACCAACCGAATTACGTGGCCGCTCATTCCGTATTTCAGAGGTAAAAATTCAGGACTTAATACCTGAAGGCACTGTTGTTGATTCTGGTGCTTATGTAGCAACATTAGATAGGTCGGCACTTAGCAACCAACTTAAAAGTACTGAGGATGAGTTGGAGAAAAGTCAACAAGCATACCTGAAGGTTCAACTCGATACAACACTTCAGCTCCGTGAACTGCGTAACACGCTTATCAACTTAAAATTTGATATGGAGGAGAAGAAAATCGTCTTAGAACAATCTAAGTACGAGCCTCCTGCCACACAGCGTCAGGCTCAAATCAACCTCGATAAAGCAGAGCGTGAGCATCGTCAAGCGTCACATAACTATAATTTGAAGAGGGAGCAGGCTGAAGCATCAATGAAGGAGGTTGCCATCAACCTTGAACGTCAGCGTCGCGAACGTCAGGATATGCTCGATGTTTTAAGTAAGTTTGTAATTCGTGCTCCCAAGCCAGGGATGGTTATCTACTACCGCGAGTGGGGTGGAACAAAACGTAAGGTTGGTTCAAGCGTAAGCCCTTGGGATTTAACCGTTGCAACACTTCCTGACTTATCGGTGATGAATTCGAAAACATACGTTAATGAGATAGATATCAGCAAGGTAAAGAAGAATCAATCTGTGCGAATCTCTGTTGATGCTTTTCCCGAGAAAAGATTTACTGGTGAAGTTGTTGAGGTTGCCAATATTGGTGAGCAGTTGCCCAATACCGATGCGAAAGTTTTTGAGGTTGTAATTCGCGTAAATGAGTACGACCCTATACTTCGTCCTTCGATGACAACTGGTAATCAGATTATAACAAATGTGTACGATTCGGTAATGTATATCCCATTGGAAGCACTCCATGCAGACGATAGCGTTAGCTATGTGTTTACCAAAAAAGGTAAAAAACAGGTAGTTGTTCCTGGCGATATGAACGAGAACTATATAATTATTGAGAAGGGATTAAATGTTGATGACGAGATTTACATTTCGATGCCCGAAAAACCTGAAAAATTTGATTTGGTTGGAGAGGAATTAATACCCGTTTTAAAAGAAAAAATATTAAAAAAGAAACAGGAAGAGGCGCGAGTTCGACAAGAGCAGGAGATGGCTATGAAGGCTAAGGCTGATGCGCAAAAAATGATGATGCAATTTGCTCCTGGAGGCTCTGTGGTAAAGGGCGATAAATCTGCAAACGACACTAAAAAATCTGACCGTGGTGACCGAAAACGCGAAAGTAAGTAAGCTGAGTAAGTTCGGCGATAATATTAATATCTTTCAGCTCTATCGGCGTTACGCACACGATATTAATATTGCTATGGAGGCCATTATGGCCAACAAGTTAAAATCGATGCTAACCGCATTGGGTATTATTTTTGGTGTTGCAGCGGTTATTAGTATGTTGGCTATTGTTAATGGAACACAGAAAGAGATTCTGGATCAAATGAAAATGGTTGGTGTCAATAATATTATCATCAATTCAATATTTGAAGCAAAGGATGCTGAATCAACAGAGGAAAATAATGGTAATACACAAAAACAAAAATTTTCTCCAGGTCTAACATTAAATGATCTTGAAGCGATTAAAGAGATAATTCCATCAGTAAAAAGAATTAGTCCAGAAGTAAGTCTCAACTCATTTGTTCAATACAATGGAGTTAGAATGTCTGCCAAAATAATGGGCGTATCCAATGATTATTTTTCGCTGTATAATCTTCCGCTCGATGAGGGCGTTTTCTTTGATGCTTATCACGAGGAGCATGGTATTCCCGTGTGTGTGATTGGTTCTAATATTAAAACAAAGTTTTTTAGCACTGTAAATCCAATTGGCAAGTATATAAAGTTTGGCAATGTATGGCTAAAGGTTATAGGAGTGCTTTCCAAGTCCGATATCAAACTAACAGGTTTTGAGAATAGTGGTATAAACGTTTATAACGACAATGTTTATGTTCCTGCTAAAAGCATTCTGCTTCGTTACCAAAATAGAGCATTGGTAAATTCCAAAAAACTTTCAGAGGGAGGAGGTGTAATGCGAGGATTCGGATTTATTATGTCATTTGGTGGAAGTACCGAATCGCAAGCACCTAAAAATTACCATCAACTCGACAGAATAATTATTCAGGTTAATGAAACGGAGGATGTGTTATCAACATCTGAGATTTTGAGTAGAATGATGCTAAGAAGACATTCAGAGGTAAAAGATTATGAAATCGTAATACCAGAGCAACAACTCAAACAGCAGCAGGATGCAAAAGATCTTTTTAATATTGTGCTAGGAGCAATTGCTAGTATATCGCTAATAGTGGGTGGAATTGGTATTATGAACATTATGTTTGCCTCTGTTATGGAGCGAATTAAAGAGATTGGCACTCGCCTGGCCATTGGAGCCAAAAAGTCAGATATTGTGGCGCAATTTCTTTCCGAGGCAGTTTTAATAAGTGTAATCGGTGGTTTACTTGGAGTCGTTTTGGGGCTTATTCTATCCAAAATAATAACCCATTTTGCTGGAATTTTAACCATAGTTAGCCCCATATCAGTTGTGATAGCTTTTGGTGTATCCGCTGCAGTTGGTGTGATATTTGGATTATCGCCAGCAAAAAGGGCCGCAGAGAAGGATCCTATTGAATCGCTTAGGTACGAATAGTGTATTAAAAATTAAGTAAACGATGAAAAAGTTCTTTTCAATAATATTTTTAGCAGCTGTATCTTCTTCCGTGCTATATTCTCAAAAGCCCATTAATAGGCTTACATTGGAGGAGGTTATTCAGTTGGCTAAAGACCAGTCACCACAGGGTATTCTTGCAAAGCATCAGTTCAGGGCATCTTATTGGGAATACCGTACATATAAAGCAGAATTTCTACCAAGTATAAAACTTGCTGGTTCTGCAATTAATTATAACAGAGATTTGTCAGCTGATTTACAAAAAGATGGTTCTTATCAGTATGTTGAACGAAATAGTAATACTTCGTCGCTGGGATTTGAGTTAAATCAGAACATTGGCTTAACGGGTGGAAAATTTTATGTAAGTACAGCTCTCGATAGAACTGATTACTTCAAAAACGACTCAACCTCCTATAAATCTATTCCATACCAAATCGGGTTCTCTCAGCCAATATTTGGTTTTAATAGGTTAAAATGGAACAAGAAAATTGAACCCATCAAATACGAAGAGGCTAAGCGTAACTATATTCAAGCATTAGAGAATATTTCGATGGATGCATCCCGTCTGTTTTTTGATTTAATACTAGCACAGCAAAATCTCAAAACAGCAAATCTTAATTACGCAAATAGCGATACGCTTTATAAAATTGCAAAGGGGCGGTACAATATTGGAACTATAGCGGAGAATGAACTTTTACAAATGGAGCTCAGTTTTCTGAATGCCGGTAGTGATGTTAGCGATGCTGAGGTGGATTTGCAGCTCAAAAAATCGAAGTTAAAGTCCTATCTGGGGTTGAATGATGTTTATGATTTGGAGTTGATTATACCAGACTCTGTTCCAAAGTTGCAGGCTCTGTACGACGAGGTGTTATCGTTGGCAAAGATGAACAACCCCAAGATTCTTGAGTACGATAGGCAGTTAATCGAGGCAAACAGAGATGTTGCTCAAGCAAGGTCGGAAAGAGGATTCAGTGCAAATCTTGGCGCCACCTATGGTATAAATAGAGATGCAGAACTTTTAAAAGATGCTTATGCCAACTATAATGATTTACAAACATTAAAAGTAACTCTTGAGGTGCCTATACTAGATTGGGGATTAGGGCGCGGAAAGGTCAAAATGGCTCAATCGCGTAGAGAGGTTGTAAGAACTACAGTTGAACAGTCCATAGTTGATTTTGATCAGGATGTATTTTTAAAAGTGATGCAATTCAACAGACAGAATGACCAAGTGGAGTTGTCAAAAAAGGCCGACGTTATTTCTCAAAATCGTTATAATGTAACCAAGGAGCGTTTCTTAATAGGAAAAATTGATGTTTTAGATTTAAATGTTGCCCAATCGGAACGTGACCAAGCAAAGCAGAAGTACATCAACACGCTTAGTAACTTCTGGCGAAATTATTATCAAATGCGGAGTATTACACTTTACGACCTTGAAACGAAACAACCCTTAAAGGCCGACTTCGAACTATTACTTAAATAAACCTAACAATAAAAAACCTCGCAATCGCGAGGTTTTTTATTGTTCAATATTTTTCCACTTGGGACTATATATTTTTGCGAGTAATGATAGTTTGTAAATATCAAGTAGCATTATTGACGGATTGTTCCCACATAATCGGGTTTTGATAATTGGAGTTAGCGCTTTAAATACCCAACGTAAAGGATAAAGCATTCCAATATGGCGTAAGAATCTAAACACTTTGAGTAGTTTTATTGATTTTTCGATATCTCTACGCATACAGGGCATTATGTGCAGCACCCTAGCAAGGTTTAAAACGCCTTGTTCAGTTTTCATCAAGAACTCATAATTTGGGTCTAAACCTAAGTGTACGGTAGGATTATCAATATGCAGGATATCAACTTTGTGTTTTTTCAAATCAAGACCTAGGAGTGTGTCCTCATGCCCATAACCGGAAAGATCCTCATTAAAGCGAATTTTCTGAAAAGTTTCCTTTTCAATAATAAAGTTTCCGCTAATAAATGAACTGTATGGGTTTACTTGTCGGAAGAAGGCTGTTTTGCACTCTCTACCAACTCCGTATCGCCATCTTAGCAAAAGTTCATGCCTGAAAGGTTTTGGACCATATTTTCTGCCTCCACAAATTACCTTTGCTTTTGGAAGGTTGTCGATATAACGTTTCAAATAATCGGGGTCATCCACCATTACATCGCAATCTAGGAAAAGTAGCCATTCTCCTTTAGCAACATCAGCTAAACGGTTACGGATCTTTGAACGTCCAATGTTAAAATCAAACTCAAGGTAATTTATACTACTCCTTGATGCGAGCAAAGAGTTGCGTTCGCGGAAAAAGTTTTGGGAGTGGTCGTCAAAAAGCAAGACCTCAACCGGATAGTTGATGTGATTTGCTTGCTTCAGCAATTCCTCAACCAGTTCGGTTACATCGAAATTGTATATGGGTATGCAAATTGATATCATAAAAAAACTCCAATTGCTAAGACTAAACTTTAGACCTCAGAAAAAGAAAAAAGTTAAAGGCAAATATCACAATAAATTGGTATAGTTTGGTTGAATCGTATAACATTTTTATACCGATTTTGTTTTAATCTGCCGCATTTGTCATATCCTCAGGGATACTTTTTTTTGCTTTTGCCCCAAGTTCCTTGAGTTGCTGAGCCTGTGTTATTAGGTTTCCGCTACCATCTTTAAGTTGACCCAATGCTGTGTCGTAAACCTTTTGCGCTCTGGATAAATTATCGCCAATTAGTTTGAAATTCTCCAGAAAACTTACAAACTTATCAAAAAGTTTACCACCTCTGTCGGCAATCTCAATAGCATTTCTGTTTCTGTACTCGCGCTGCCATAGGTCGTAAATCAACTTCAATGCTGCAATTAAGTTGGTGGGGCTTATGAGTAAAACCCGCTTGTCGTAAGCGTAGTTCCATATGGAGTGGTCGGCCTCCATGGCTATCATAAAGGCGGGCTCAATGGGGATGAACATCATTACAAAGTCCAACGAGCCAACCAAGTCGGAGTAGTTTTTGCCTGAAAGACCATCTATGTGACTTCGCAGAGAGCGCATTAACTCGTCTATCGCTTTTTTCTGCTCATCAGGATTTGTTCCACTGCAGTAACGCTCATAGGCTATTAACGATACCTTGGAGTCTATAACCACTTTGCGCTTGTCGGGGTACGATATTATTACATCTGGCTGAAAACGTTTACCCTCCTCGTCCTTTAACGACTCCTGGGTTGTATACTCACGTCCTTTCACTAATCCTGATTTGTCGAGGATTGATTCAAGAATCATTTCACCCCAATTACCTTGTGTTTTGACCTGTCCTTTAAGAGCCTCCGTTAGGTTCTTTGCTTCCTTGCTAATGGATTGGTTTAGTTCGCTTAATTCCTTAACTTTTTCTCCTAACGAGAATCTTTCGCGGCTTTCCTTCTCGTAAACTTCCTGTACTTGCTGTTTGAATTGCTTAATGTTCTCATCGAGAGGCTTAAGTAGTCTATCAATATTCTCCTGATTAATCTTGGTGAATCGTTGCGATTTATCTTCCAAAATTTGGTCGGCCAGCAGCCTGAACTCCTTGGAGAATTGACCTCCAATCTCATCCAAATCCTTTTTCTGTTTTTCCAGCGCCTCCTGCAGGTACTTGTTCTCTTTTTCCAGTTCAATTGCCCGAATTCTTGTTTGGTTAAGGATTTCGGACTGGTTGTTCAGTTCTGCTTTTATGGCATCGCGCTCAGTTCTTATTTGCTCAAATTGCTCATTTGCCCCCTGATAGCGGGTTTGGAATACTGAGAGTTGCGAAACAGTGCTTATGCGCTCTTCTTCCTTCTTGTTAATATCTTGTAATAACCGTTCAGCCTGCTCCTCGCTACGTTTTAGCCTGTCGTGCACAATGCTTAACTCGGCGTTAAGGCTATTAATAGTGTTGTTTAATTCGTTGGTATGTGTTTTGATTTTAAATAAATTACCAAAGCTAATGCTTAGCAGCGCTAAGGTAATTGTAACTCCTGTAATTATTCCAATAAGAAGGTAAATTGTGCTCATATTGTACATTGTTATGCTGTAAAAATATTACTAAATGGTTGAAAAGTCAGGTTTTTGGGGCTAAAGTTATTAACTGTAATGCTTTTTTTATACCAAAAGTTTAATTATCATCATTCAAAACCAATTCGTAAACACAAAATAGAAGTACATAAAAATTAATGAAAAAGAAATTTACTCAACGGTGTTTATTTGCTACCTTTATGACAAAAACATAGTATATATGGATTTAAGAGGGTTTAAGTGTAAATTAATCATAGCAACCGTTATTTTGCTTACCAATGGTTGTTTGTTCTCACAATCCAATCAGGATTTTAATAAGGTTTTCGAAAAGGAAACTGCAAATAGGATTGAAGCAGTTAAGAGTGGAAAGTTCAAGAACGTTCAAATTCTTAGTTACTACCCCGATACGTTGCCCAAATGGTTTTTTAATTTACCAGCCAATAATGGATTGGTTTATGCTATTGGTATTTCCGACCCTGACATGGAATTGGAAAAAGCAAAGGAGTTGGCCTTATTAAGAGCTAAAACAAACGCATTGCTTTTCTCGAATTCTAAAGTTCAGTATTTTAGAGATATCTACACTTCGGCAGCAGAAGCAGGCCGTTACACAAATTTACGACAACGGTTCGATACCTACTTTAAGTTATCAGCATCAGGATTGGTTAACAACGAGATGTTTGCGGTGGTGGATACTCACTTTACCCGGTACAATGAGTATATTGTTCTGCTTACGTATAACCCAAGTAATGCATCAAGTACCGATTCAATTAACCTTACAGCCATTTCTACATCTTTTTTTGTTGAGGCCAGCGTGGATGGTGCATTTGAGGAGCAGGCTGAGTATGAAATGATGAGCATTGAACGTCCTTCGGGCAATACACAGCAGAAAGCCCATTACCTATACAGGGAGAAGGGCGAGCGTTTCTTGTCCTATTCTCTGTATGATCAGTTTGAAAATGATTATCCAGTATATGTTTATTCCTATGCTTCACCCTATTGGAATACTCTTCGTAGGGCGTTTACAAGTTATAATGGGCTTTGGAGTATTTTCTCTCGCCAATTTTTGAACTATCTAACCTTGAATAGCCAGAATAGTAGCATTAAACTAAAAAATCTTGGGGAGCAGTATACTTCCGAGTCAACATCATTAACACGAGAGATAGCATCGTTTACCGCTAGGTTAAATATAAACGGCATTAATTTTGATAGCGATACATTTAAGTTAGATATTCAAGTTGAGGAGCTGGTTCGGCTAATCAAGTAGTTGCGAATTATTGTTGATTAAAACATAAAATATTGTAAATTGTAGAATCTATTTAATACCCTAAAAAATGAAAACATTAACGCGTTTACTGGGTTTAACTATAGCAACAATGCTAATCTATAGCACTATTAGTTATTCCCAGCAGGTCAATAAGCTTACTACAAAACAGCTAGGCGAGAAGATTAATTTGGAATATGCTATTTCTGGCGAGGGAATAGGTCAAACATTTAACGTTGCGCCATACTACTCAACTGATGGTGGAAAAACCTTTATTCCACTAAAAAGTGTGCTTGGTAATGTTGGCTCTGGGGTAGCTGGTGGTAGAAATCAACTTATTGTTTGGGATGTTCTGAAAGACCTTAAAGAACTCGATTCTGATGTTATATTTAAGGTAATGGCCGAATCAAAATCGGTTGTTCCAGTACAGGACGATTTCCGTCAAGTTTCTTTTAAACTGGAGAGTTTTAATAGAACTCCAGAAGGAAACGTTGAACTTTCATTAGCTATTACTAACTACGGCGCCGCTCGCGACCTTAAAATGATTAATGGGTTAATCACCATTACTGACTTTAAAAAACGTAAGTTCGATGCCCAGCGAGGCAATATTGCTGAAGTTGTAGGCAACGAGAGATACTCAACTCCACAACGCACCTTAAAGCAAGGCGAAACCGTTAAGGCAACATTTGTATTTGAAAGAGTTCCTGCCGATTTAGATCGTGTAATGCGATTGGATTTAGGCATTGAGTTGATTACTGACGAAACTTATGGCATTGACCTAAAAATTGGCAAACTTCAATTCCGCGATTTGCCAATTACATCAGTAAAAACCAACAACATGAAGGTTGAGAAAACCAGTCGATTCGAAATGGTTTCCGACTTGCAGCATTTTACAGTTAAAAAGGTTGAGGTAGCTGATAGTAATGCGCCCGTAATTGCTCTAACTCAGCCCGCCAATGTTCCATTGGTAGGTAAAGAATCAACTAGAGGCAGACCTTATGCTCAATCATCCATTGGAATGGACGATAAGCGCTTGCGCTCATTGGCTAGCGGAGAAGAGTTTGCCACCACTGATGAGGCAATGGTTGTAAAAGGCTCTGTTACCGACGAAAGCGGTATATATGAGGTAGTAGTAAATGGAATAGATGCAAATGTCACTCAAAATGGACTATTTGAAGTGTCTGTTCCTCTAACCATTGGTAAGAATGAAATTATAATAAGAGCGGTTGATTTAAGAAAAAATAGCGTAGAGAAAAAGTTCTTTGTTCTTAGAAAAACTGTATCGGGCAAGGTTGCTAAGGGCGACACAGAGGAACTCGATTTGGTGTTCGACCAACAAAAGACTCCTCCGAAATTTTATGCTCTTATAATGGGTGCAAACGATTATGCCGATGGTAGCATTACCGATTTGGATAACCCAATTAACGATGCGACCAAATTGTACAATGTCTTAACTTCTCGATATACGTTCGATCCAAATAATGTAATATTCCTAAAGGATCCAACCCGCGAACAAATTATTAACGAATTGGATAGATTAACCCGTAGAATTTCAAAAAACGATAATCTTTTAATTTTCTTCGCAGGTCACGGATATTGGGATCAAGAAACCGACTTTGGCTACTGGATACCAACCGATTCCAAGGCAAATAGCACTGCAAACTGGATGGCTAATAGCCAAATTCGCGATTACGTTGCGGCAATAAAATCAAGGCATACACTTTTAATTGCCGATGCTTGCTTTGGCGGAAGTATATTCCGAAGTCGTAAGGCTTTTCAGGAGGGATCTAGCCCTATCAAAAAAGCGTACGATGCACCTAGCCGTAAGGCAATGACCAGTGGTAATCTTACTGAGGTTCCCGACAGGAGTGTATTTCTTGAGCAGTTGGTTGATAGGCTTAGCACCAATACAAAGGATTATCTTACAGCCGAAGAAATCTTTGGAAGTATTAAAGATATTGTCATCAATAATAGCCCTGTAACACCAGTTTATGGAGATATTAAGGATGCAGGTGATGAAGGCGGAGATTTTATCTTTGTAAAGAAGTAAATAGCACATAATTTTCCTTAATGGATTGAAGTGTTTAATTAACATGGAATGCTTCAATCCATTAACTTAATTTTTATTTGGTGTATTTTTTTGAAACACATTTTTTAGTTCAGCGTATTTATTTAGCATAGTAATTCGTGCAAAATTGTATCTTTAAAAAACTTGTTTAACATCAAACTCCTATACTATGAAAAGAATTCTACTAACTAACATTATGCTTTTGGCCATAGTTGCTTTATTTAATTCTAATGCTTTAGCTCAGGATGATCCTAAGTTGTTGAAATTGGAAGAGAAGGTAAAGGCTGCTCAGGACAAATACGATAAAACTGACTTAAAAGTAGTATCGGCTGATAGTTTAATTACTGCTGGAAAGGATTTGATGCAAGAGGCTACTTCGGAGCTTAAGGAGTTAGAAAATGAAAAGAAAATGATGGAAAAAGATCATTTCAACGAAATAAAGCCTCTTGAAAAACAGATGAGATCAAAAGACAAGGAAGAGGTCAATACTGCTAAGGCAGATTTAAAGGCATCTGAAACTAAGTATAAAGAAGACTTTAAGGCTTGGAATGCTAAATACAAAGAATCCCTTAAGAAGTATGAGAATGGGAAAAAGATGATTCAAAAGGGTGAGGAAAATATGAAGAAAGCAAAAGAGGCCAAGAAAGAAGCCGAAAAGACATTAAAAGATGCTGAAAAGGCACTTAAAGATGCAGAGAAGGCTTCGCTAAAAGGGAAAAAATAGATTTATCTGTTGCAATAATTGAAGGGATGCTGATTGAGGCATCCCTTTTTGTTTTTACATCTAAATAATTTACGTCCAATCCGTAACTTCTTAAATTTTATTATTTTTGCGGTTCGACTTTTTTTAATGACAAATGAATAATACTAAGGAACTATCGGCAAAGTACAACCCTATTGAGGTTGAGGACAAGTGGTACAAGTACTGGATGGATAAAGGGTTTTTCCACTCTACTCCCGATGAGCGTGAGCCATACTGTATTGTAATTCCCCCGCCCAACGTTACAGGCGTGTTACACATGGGGCATATGTTGAACAACACATTACAGGATGTACTGGTCCGTCGTGCCCGCATGAAGGGAAAAAATGCTTGTTGGGTTCCAGGAACAGACCATGCTTCAATTGCAACGGAGGCTAAGGTTGTTAATAAACTTAAGTCTGAGGGTATTGATAAGGCTACACTTTCTCGCGATGAGTTTTTGAAGCATGCCTGGGAGTGGAAGGAAAAGCACGGAGGCATTATTCTGGAGCAACTTAAAAAACTTGGAGCGTCGTGCGATTGGGAACGTACATGCTTTACTATGGACGACACCCTATCGGCTAGTGTTATTCATGTATTTGTTGACCTTTACAGGAAAGGCAAGATATACCGTGGAGTTCGAATGGTGAATTGGGATCCCCAGGCTAAAACCGCTGTTTCCGACGAGGAGGTAATATACCGCGAGGTTCAAAGTAAAATCTACTACCTAAAATATAAAATTGATGGTGAGGATGGTTTTGTTACCATCGCAACTACTCGCCCCGAAACTATTCTTGGCGATACTGCAGTGTGCGTTAATCCAAACGATCCACGCTATGCGCACTTAAAGGGTAAGCATGTTATTGTGCCGCTTATCAACCGCAGTGTGCCTATTATTTATGATGATTACGTTGATATGGAATTTGGTACTGGAGCACTAAAAGTTACTCCTGCCCACGATATCAACGACTATATGCTAGGCGAAAAGCATAGGCTTCAGTCTATCGATATTTTTAACGACAATGGAACGCTAAGTCCTGCAGCCAAACTATACGTTGGAATGGACAGGTTCGAGGTTCGTAAGGTTATTGTTGGCGATTTGGAGAAGGCTGGGAATCTTGCTAAGATTGAGGACTACGTTAATAAGGTTGGCTTTAGCGAGCGTACCGATGCCGTTATTGAGCCAAAACTATCCATGCAGTGGTTCCTTAGGATGAAGGAATTATCGCAACCTGCGCTGGATTCAGTTATCAATGGTGATATTGAACTTTACCCTCCTAAGTTTGTAAACACTTACCGCCACTGGATGGAGAATGTGAAGGATTGGTGCCTTTCACGCCAATTGTGGTGGGGACATCGTATTCCTGCCTGGTACTTACCTGAGGGTGGCTATGTTGTAGCAAATACCGAGGAAGAGGCGCTTGAGTTGGCTAAGAAGGAAACAGGAAAGACCAACCTTAAGATTTCCGATTTACGTCAGGATGAGGATGTGCTCGACACTTGGTTCAGCTCTTGGTTGTGGCCAATTTCTGTTTTCAACGGAATTCTTGAGCCTAACAACAAGGATATTAAGTATTACTACCCAACCAACGATTTGATTACTGCTCCCGAAATTCTTTTCTTCTGGGTGGCACGTATGATTATTGCTGGTTACGAGTATATGGGCGAAAAGCCTTTCCGCAACGTTTACCTTACAGGTATTGTGCGCGACCATTTGCACCGTAAAATGAGTAAACAACTTGGCAACTCTCCTGACCCAATAGACCTTATGGCAAAGTATGGTGCTGATGGTGTTCGTGTTGGTATGTTGCTTTGCTCACCTGCAGGGAACGATTTACTTTTTGATGAGGCATTAACCGAGCAGGGACGTAACTTCTGTAATAAAATATGGAATGCATTCCGTTTGGTTAAAGGTTGGCAGGTAGATGAGAACGCCGCTCAGCCCGAATCAGCCCGAGCAGGTGTTGAGTGGTTCAACAATCAACTAAACAAAGCTATTGAGCAAGCCGATGACGATTTCGATAAGTATCGTATTTCTGAGGCTTTGATGAATCTTTACAAACTATTCTGGGATGAGTTCTCATCGTGGTACTTGGAGATTATAAAGCCAACATACGGTCAGCCAATCGATGGCAAAACGTATAAGGCAACCCTTGAGATATTTGAGAAGATACTAGCGTTGCTTCATCCTTATATGCCATTTATCACCGAGGAACTATGGCAATATCTACGCGAACGCAACGATGGCGATAGCATAATGGTTAGCCTAATGCCAAAATCCAATGGATACGATGCTAATATTCTTGAGCAGTTCGAGAAGGTTAAGGAGGTTATTGCTGGGGTAAGGACAATTCGCCAGGAGAAAAACATTGCCATTAAGCAGCAACTATCTACATCAATCCGTACAAACTCAAAGTTTAATATTGGGAGCGAGGCTATTATTGTAAAACTAGCTGGATTAGAAAACCTAAGTTATGTTGATGCTAAAATTGATGGCGCTGCATCGTTTATGGTTGGAACCATTGAGGTGTACATTCCGCTTGAGGGCTTAATTGATGCTGCTGAAGAAAAGGCTAAATTGATTGAAGAACTCAACTACACAAAAGGATTCCTGGATAGTGTAATGAAGAAGTTGAGTAACGAACGCTTTGTAAATAGTGCTCCTGCAAATGTTGTTGACCTTGAGCGCAAAAAGCAGGCCGATGCGCTTGATAAAATTAAAACACTGGAAGAAAGAATATCTAGTTTAAAGTAAATTTCTATAAAAATATTCGGCAAAAAGCCCGCATCTTTATTGGTTGCGGGCTTTTGTTTTGTGCATTATCTTTTTTGAAGAAAAAACATCTAATCACTTAGTTTTTGCTTGTAAAATGATGTTAAGAAACATTAACCTAAAGCTATTTAAGTACTTAACATTTATTAGTTTTGACGAAATTTAAAAATTAAAAAATAGCTGAAAATGAACGATTCAGAAATCTTAATGAACCCAAACCAATTGGTTCGTTTCCTGAAAAAGCCAGCATCAGAATTCACTAAGGCCGATATTATTCGCTTTTGTGAGGAGAATGATATTGAAATGGTAAACTTCCGCTATGTGGCAGAGGATGGAAAGTTAAAAACACTGAATTTTGTTATTACATCAAAGGATCACCTCGACTCAATATTAACTGCTGGTGAGCGCGTTGATGGTAGTAGCCTTTTTTCTTTCATTGAGGCGGGTAGCAGCGATTTGTATGTAATACCACGTTACAGAACTGCTTTTGTGAACCCCTTTTCGGAGGTTCCTGCAATTGATATTCTTTGCTCATTTTACGACAACACCGGTAAGCCACTTGAGAGTTCTCCTGAAAATGTGCTTCGTAAAGCTCACGATTTATTCAGAAAAGAAACCGGCTACACTTTCAAAGCCTTGGCCGAGCTGGAGTACTATGTGATTAGTGATCGGGAGGATTTCTACCCAGGAGTTGACCAAAAGGGATATCACGCATCGGAACCATACGCAAAGTACGAAAATCTTCGTCGCGAGGCATTGCTTTACGTTGCTCAGGCAGGTGGAAAAATTAAGTACGGACACTCGGAGGTGGGTTGTTTTATGACCGAGGATAAACTCTATGAGCAGCACGAGATAGAGTTTTTACCAACCAATGCCGAGGATGCTGTTGACCAATTGGTAATAGCTAAGTGGATTGTACGTATGCTAGGATATCGCTACGGTGTTGAAATTAGCTATGCCCCCAAAATTATTGTTGGTAAAGCTGGTAGCGGTTTGCATTTCCATATGTTAATTGAGAAGGATGGTAAGAATTTATTGGTTGAGGATAGTAAACTAAGCCCATTGGCTAAAAGAATGATTGCAGGGATTCTAGATTCTGCTGATGCTTTAACCGCATTTGGAAATACTATTCCCACATCATATTTACGCTTAGTGCCACATCAAGAAGCTCCAACCTATATATGCTGGGGCGACAGAAACCGTTCGGTTGTTGTGCGCGTTCCCCTTGGCTGGACTGGTGCAAATAATATGATTGCCGATGCGAATCCAGTAGAATGTGGTTGTCAAGGACCAAAAGAAAGCAAGCAAACGTACGAGTTTCGCGTTGCAGACGGTTCTGCCGATCCACACCTAACGGTTGCCGGATTAATCATTGCATCGTTGAACGGTATTCGCCGTGCCGATTCTTTGGAAATGGCCGATAAACTATATGCTCACGTAAACATCTTTAGCCCTGAGTTCAAAGAAAAGTTAGCATCGCTTAATCAACTTCCAGCATCGTGTTTTGAATCTGCTGATGTTTTAGATAAGAAGCGTGCAATTTTTGAGGCCGATGGCATTTTTCCAAAAGGGATGATTGATTCCAAAATTAAAAAACTGAAATCCTACAATGACAAAGGTTTGAGCGAAAGAATCTACGGCAAGAACGAAGAAATTAAGACACTAGTTGAGCAATATATTCATATTGCCTAAGGATAAATATTCTGTAAAACTTAAAGCCCTGCGATTTTTCGCAGGGTTTTTTGTTATGTGCATGAAACAATTGAAAAAAATATTATAAATTACATCCGTAAAAGGCTGTTTTTATGGCTTCAAAGGTAGCAATACTGATAGTGAACGGAGTCCTTCCATTCGGAAATTTACAGGATTCATTGGAGGGCTTAGGCTATTCATGTGTTATTATGGAGAATATTGCCTCGGATATCGATTTGCCTAGTTTTAATGTTTGTATTATTGGTGTTTCCAATTTAAATCAGAAGGATAAATTAATATCACTCTCAAAAAGATACCTCGACAAGCCTTTTATCTACTATTTAAGCAGCGAAGTAATAGCGCAAGCTGATGAATTTGATATTGTTTGTGAATCGAATCAAATAGGCACGTCGTTTACCAGTCGAGAGTTAGAACTAGTTATTGAACTTACGAGCATTAAGCGGATGCAGGTTTTTGCATCATCATTTTCCGATAAAAACCCCAACTCGAATCATGTTCGATTAAAAAAAATTATTCCCGAAGAGCAAGCATGGCGGGTTCTTTTTGAACAGTCGCCCAATGGAATTCTTTTGGCCGATCATCATGGGAATATTCTGTACACAAATCAGGCTGCTGGCGAAATGCTAGGTTATAGTCCACTGGAATTGATAAAAATGAGGTTTCACGATTTGGTATCGGAAGATATTAGGCCTCAGGTTGATATAAATATTCGAAGAATAATAAATGGCGAGTCACTTATAACCGAGGTTTACAACTATAGGAAGGATGGCAGCAAGCGTTACGTTCAGCTTCACGAGGCTCGTGTAATTTTCCCGGATGGTAATTTCGGAATACTTGATGTCTCAACTGATATATCGAGGGCCAAGCAGGCCGAGGAGGCTCTGTTTGAATCGATGGAAAAGTATCAGATTTTAGTAGAGAAATCGAATGATGGGATTATATACGCTAAGGATGGGGTAATTACTTACGCAAACCCTCGAATTTTGGAGATGCTTTCCATTTCACAAAGCGAATTTATTGGGCATCCTATTACAAAATTTCTTCATCCGAAGGAGCATGGTAAAATTTTAAGTAGGTACGAACGACGATTAAAGGGAGAAAGTGAACCCACAATTTACGAAACCACGTTGTTAAACTCAAAGAATGAGTCCATACCGGTTGAGTTTAATGTTAACCTAACTAAACTACAGGGCGATACCATCACGATAGTTTTTATTAGGGACATTAGTCTTAGGAAGGAAACTGAAAAGGCTATTCGAGAGAGCGAGGAGAGTTACAGGGGTTTGTTCGATAATGCAAGCGAGGCCATTTACATTCTTGATTCTAGTGGGGTATTCTTGGATGTTAATATTAATGGTCAAAGGATGTATGGTTATTCAAAGGAGGAAATAGTTGGTTTGACTCCTGAGGACATAGCAGAATCAGGTTTGAATGACTTTACTGAAATAAAACGAAAGTTAAAGTTAGCGTATCAGGGGCACAGTCAAACATTGGAATTTTGGGGCCGAAAAAAGAATGGCGATGTTATACCTAATGAAATGATCCTAAGCAAGGGCAATTACTTCGGCTTGCAGGTTGTTATGGCTATGGCTCGCGATGTTTCGGAACGAAAGAATGCTGAAGCCATACTTAAGGAGAGCGAGGATAAGTTTAGAACGCTAACCGAACAGTTACCTGTTGGATTATACAGATTATCTTCTGCTGGCGACATAATTTACTCTAATCCAGCATTCGCTGATATTCTTGGCTTTACATCTGTTGATAAACTCATAGGTCAGAATATTTCAACATTTACAAGTAGTAACTTTATCGAGAAGATAATAGAAAAAGATAACGTAGATGTAAGGCTCCCGAGCGAAGAGGAGATGAAGAGGGTTGATGGTTCAAAAATATGGGTTCGCAATCAAGTTAGAGTTCACTACAGTGTTGATAATGAGATTTATTATGCTGATGGAGTAATGCTCGATATTACAGACCGGAAGTTAGCTTTAGACTCGGTCCGCGAAAGTGAGGAGAAGTTTAGGGCTATGGTTTCAGCTATTCCTGACCAACTTTTCCGTATATCCGGCGATTGCCTTCTAATTGATTTTGCACCCACAGAACAAACCTATTTTCCTACTTTAGTTTTAGATATGCTCGGCAAATCGCTAAAGGAAATTTACCCCAAGGATGTTTTTGGTAAATTCAACATTGCAATTTCAAATTGCAAAAAGGGGTTAACGCTCGAAACATTTGAATATCAAATTACCACAGGAGCTGAAACCTACTACTATGAAACACGAATAGTACCTTCAGGTTACAATATTTTCCTTGTATTGCAAAGAGATATTACTCAGCG
>JAEXVC010000205.1 GCA_023406715.1 Bacteroidota bacterium
CGGCCTTTTCGCGTGCTTTAGTTCTTGCAAGTAGTTCAGTAGACCAATCTTTGTTTCCAGTACCCATAAATTGGTCGAGAGCATAGTTTGTAGCAGCAGTGATAGGGCTATTCATTCCATTGGTTAGTACCACGACACCTAGATTCTCGTCGGGAATTAGGGTTACAGCGGTAATCATTCCGTCAATTGCACCAGTATGCGAAACTCTTAACCTACCGTTAAAATCGCCGAGCCCCCAACCTAATCCGTAGGCACTAAAGTGTCGTCCTTGGTCGTATTTTGAAGTATGGTCTACAACAAAGTTTGAATGAGGGGTCCAAAGCATGTTAATTGTTGATTTAGTTAGCAAGGTATCAGTTCCATTAATACCATGGTTTAGCATAAAAATCATCCATTTTGAAATGTCGTTAACGCTTGTAATAACGCCTCCTAAAGCTCCAATTTCTTCCCAGTCAACCCATTCTATAGGAATGTTTATATTGTTCTCCAATGCGTGTGGGGTTACATAGTTTCCCTTTTCAGATAGTTTTTTTGGAGATGTAACTGTTCTGTTCATTCCAAGTGGCTCGAATATTCGTTCCTTTACATTCTCACTCCAGCTCTTCCCTGTGACAGATCTTATAACCTCGCCTGCGGCAATGTACATAACATTCGAATAACCGTAACCTGCCCTAAAATCGAAAGCTTTTTGAAGATGTTTTGAGCGCTTAACAACCTCCTCCGCACTAAAGTCAGATTTGTACCAAATTAAGTCGCCACTAAAGGTTCCGAGGCCTACTCTGTGACTGAGTAAATCTCTAATCGTAACATTGTTGCTTACCCAAGGGTCGTAAACCTCAAAGTAAGGAAGATATTTTTTTACCTTATCGTTCCAGTTAAGCTTACCTTCCTGCACAAGCATTCCAATTATTGCAGCGGTAAATGCCTTGGAGTTCGAGGCTATTCCGTAAAGAGTATTACCATCGGGTTTAATATTTTTACCCTGTTCAAGAGTTCCAAAAGCCCCCACGTAAACTAATTTACCATCTTTTACTATGCCTATTGATGCACTTGGAATACCCCAATCGGTTACCATTTTCTCGTAGTACTTGTCGAGTTGCTTTAGGTCAACCTTCTGCTTTGTTTGCCCCAATAAAAACAACGGTGCAACAAAAAAGAAAGAAATAACAATGAGTAATTTCTTCATGATTATGGTTTTTTGATTTTTACTTTTGATGCTCCTTATTGATGTTTAGTTTAATGTAATGTTATGATTACAGCAATAAACTTGCAGAATCTAACATATCAAATTTAATCAATTTGTATTGAAAATACTATTTAACACAGAAACGGTTTAGTGCATCGTAGGCTTCTGGAATACCAAGTTCACCAGCAGTACTTAAATCTATACAGCCTTGATTATGGCTTCCTGTTAATAGGTATGCCAAGCCTCTGTTGTAGTATGCGCTTGCAAACCCTTTATTTTCAGTAATAGCGTTGCTGTACCAGTTTATGGCTTCAGTAAAATTGCTTGCAAGGGTATAAACTACACCAATGTTGTATGCAATAGTCCCTTTTTCGGCCAATGGTAAAAGTTCTTTTAAGTCTTCAATGGCTTCTGAATAAGCAGTGTAAGATGTGCTATTTTTTGCATCGCTGGTGGGTTTTGCCAGTACAGCTAATGTTTTAGATTCATCTCCAAAGCTCTCAATAAATCGGGCCATGTCGGTATTTGATGCGATTAGGTTCAGTTGTATTAACGGGTTGGCTTTATCAGTTTGAACCGCTTTTTGATACTCAACTTTAGCATTGGCGTATCTGCCTTTTTCATTCAGAACTATACCTCGGAGTAATGACTTGTATGAATTTCTATTCAAAACTGAATCGATAGTTTGAATAGAGATTTCCTTTGCTCTATTGTCTGTTTTAGTGCTTAGTGTAAGTTTATAGTTTTCGGGTAAATTGTTATTTATGGAATCGAGCCATTCATTTTTTTCGAAGATGAGGGCAACTTTTTGCTTAGGATAATTCAGACAAAGCCTCATCATCGGCATAAATGCTGATGTAACCTTAAAGTTATTCTGCATAATGCTGAGCCTCGATGCGGAATTTAAATCCCTTTCCAGCGATATCAATTTGTTAAACTTGCCACTTGAGTCCAATATCGATGCGAAGTTCTGTTGGTTTGTTCCTTTATACTTCTCAATAAGTTGTTTCCCAGTGTTGTAGTCGATTTCGGCACCTTTTAAATCGCCTGTCTGAACTTTAACATCGGCTCTATTGATATATGCGTTGGCAAAATCGGGGAATATGTTGATTGCAGTTGTAAAGTCGTTGATTGCCTTTTGGTACTGTTTCTTCTCGTAATATATTGACCCTCTGTAGTAATGAATAAGAACGTTTTCTGGGTTAAGTGCGGTAAGTTTGGTTAAATCGTCAAGGGCAATTTGCCAGTTATCTATTTGGTAATTAATAATTGCCCTGTTGAATAGTGCCAGTGAGTATTTGGAGTCAATAGAGAGCACTTTGTTAAGGTCGGCAAGTGCATTTTGTGGTTGCTTAAGGTTGTAGAATACCAAGGCACGGTTAAAGTAATTATCAATTGATAATGAATCCAACTTAATGGCCTGATTAAGGTCTGCTAGCGCTAGGGTAGGTTTATTCAGTTCAGCATTTAGAATTCCACGACGCGAGTATGCATTTGCATAGAATGGGTTGACTTTTATGGCCAAATTATAATCACTTAAAGCTCCTAGAGTATCGCTGCTAAGCAAACGTGCAGAACCCCGGTTAATCCAAGCATCTGGATTTGAAGCGTCCAACCGAATAACCTTACTAAATATCTCTATGGCCTTTGCGTAATCCTGCATTTGAAAATGGGTAATGCTTTCAATGAAGAGAAAGTCGGGGGAGTTCGGTTTTAGTTCTAAAGCAGTTCTGACTTCAAAAAGGGCTTGCTTATGTTGCGAAACTCTATTTAAAGCTATTGCCTTATAGTGATGAACTTGGGCAAATACAGGGTTGATTTTTATTGTTTTGTCAAAATCTGAAATCGCACCATAGAAATCGCCAAGATTGTACTTCGCCACTCCACGCAGGAACCATCCCTCGTAAATGGTGGAGTCGATGCCTATTAAGGTATTTAAGTAGGGGAGGGCTTCGTTAAATTTTTGTTTAGATAACAGTTCCTCTCCCTTAAAAAAAAAGTAAGCCTTGTTAAGTTGTCCGAGTGAGGTATTGGTGAGTATAATTCCCCAAAGCAAAAATGAAAGTTTTATTAGTATTTTTTTCAAGAGTTCTGGGGTTTACTTGTTTCGTTTACTTTTGTTCGTGATTTCCAATTTATTTTCCAAATCTATTCGTCCTAAACCATTCATATTGCGCAATATAGTGTTCTGATACCGGAACATATAGCTACTAGGTTTTGCTGGATTTCTTTTGGAAGGGAATGGAAGAACCGTGGCCAGCATAGCCGATTCATGTCTGGTAAGTTGCTTTGCCGATTTTTTGTAGTATATCTGCGATGCCTTTTCTACGCCATAAATTCCTTTGCCAAATTCTGCAACGTTAAGGTAAACCTCCATTATCCTTTTTTTGCTCCAGAAAGTTTCAATTAAAAAGGTGAAATATGCCTCTAGACCTTTTCTAACCCACGACCGTTTAGGCCATAAAAAAAGATTCTTAGCCGTCTGTTGCGATATTGTACTTGCTCCTCGTAGTTTTTTCCCTTTTTTGTTATTTTTCATCGCTTTATTAATGGCTTCCCAATCAAAGCCATTATGTTCCATAAACTTGCCATCCTCGGCGGCGCAAACGGCAAGCACTGCATTGGGTGATATATTTTCAATGCTAACCCAATTTTTCCGGATTCTCTCACCGCCACCTTGTTCATTGGTATAATGTCGTTTAATAACCATAAGCATAGTTAGGTTAGGGTTGATAAACGAAAGAAGTATGGTTAAAATTATGGTGGTTGCTAAAAATGTTAATGATGATAGTATAAATAAGCGTACTATTGCCCTATACCATTTATTTTTAGTGTGGGTTGATTTGGAATCCATTTAATCAATTTTCTAAAATGCTAAAGTATAAATTTATTGTATAAGTTTTATGGACTAGATTTTGAAAAGTTTTTACAGTTAGAATATTTTGTATGATGAAAAGTAAATCCTAATTTTTCATTTAATAAAGAATCCACTAATTTTGATTCTACAAATTTTACTAAAAGTTAAAACGATGATAAAACGATTTGTAGTTATTCTATCGGCTGTAGTTATGCTCTCTGGTTGCGAGGATGGGCTAAACTTTTTTACCGTAGAGCAGGATATTCAGTTTGGACAACAGATGGATGAGTCTATTTTGGCTAATCCCCAGGAGTATCCAATATTGAGTAGAGCCTCTTATCCTACAGCCTACGAGCACATAGAGAGAATAATGGATAAATTGCTAACTGCTGGTGATTTGCGCTATGCTCAAACATTCCCATGGCAGGTTCGAATAATTCACGATGATGATGTTTTGAATGCTTTTGCAGCTCCCGGTGGATATATGTATTTTTACACAGGGTTAATTAAGTATTTAGATAACGAAGCGCAGTTTGCTGGTGTTATGGCGCATGAAATGGCTCATGCCGACCGTAGGCACTCAACCCAAATGCTTACAAGGCAGTACGGATTCAGTCTTTTACTTTCAATGGCGTTGGGCGATAATCCCTCACAGTTAGAGCAAATAGCAGCTGAGTTAGCAATGGGTCTTGGAAATCTTAAGTATAGTCGAACAAACGAGTACGAGGCCGATGAGTATGGTGTTAAGTATCTTTATAGTACAGGCTATCACGCTCGCGAGTTGGCTGGTTTCTTCGAAAAACTTAATGAAGGACAAGCTAGTCGTACAGTAGAATTCTTAAGCACTCACCCATCCCCAGAAAATCGTATTGAGCAGATTGAGGCTGTATGGCAGAGTTTAGGTGGGGCTACTGGTAATTACAATACAGTTGAGTATACCCAATTTAAGAATAGTCTACCGTAGTTTAATGGTATGTATTAAACGATAAAAGGGGCTCAAAGCCCCTTTTGTATAGTTCACCATGAATATTATATCTTGGCCAACGCTTGGTCTAAATCTGCAATAATATCCTCTACATTCTCAATACCAACCGAGAAGCGAACTAAACCATCGGTAATGTTGGCTTTAAGCCTTGCATCGGGAGCCATTTTGGAGTGAGTCATCGATGCGGGGTGCTGAATTAGTGTTTCAACACCACCTAGCGAAACAGCAAGCATGGCAAGTTTTACGTTATCCATAAGAACTTTGCCTGCCTTTAAGCCACCTTTTAACTCAAAGCTAATCATTGCGCCAGGGCCCTTCATCTGTTTTTGAGCCAGTTCGTACTGTGGATGCGATTTTAAGCCAGGATACTTAACCCATTCAACCTTTGGATGTTTCTCGAGGTAATCGGCAACCTTCATTGCATTTTCTTGCGCACGGTCAAAACGGATTGATAAGGTTTTACTTCCACGAAGCACCATATAGG
>JAEXVC010000244.1 GCA_023406715.1 Bacteroidota bacterium
TTTGCTGGGTTTTCCAAGGCTTGTCGGTCCAGTTATAAAGATACGCAACGTGATGCGACGGCTCGTTTCCGTGAACATAGTTGCCAATTAACCCATCGCGGGTAATATCCTCGGTACCCTCAAAGTACTTATCGGGTAGATGCATTGTAAAAAGAGAATCTAGATAAATCCCAAATTTCTTTTTACCGCCGTAAAGTTCAACTAATGCTTCAGGATTGTGCGGAACATACAAGCTGTAGTTCCACGAGTTTCCCTCAATAAAACCTTGTCCGTGAGTGCTTAGCACATCAAAATCGGACTTAAATGTTCCATCGGAAAGGCGCGGACGGGTAAATCCTATGGACTTATCGAAAACGTTGATAAAATTTGATGAGCGTTTGTTAAACTCATCGTAAATGTCCATTCTATTTAACTTATTGGCTAGTTGCGCTATGCACCAATCGTCGTAAGTGTACTCCAAGGTTTTGGAAACCGAACTGCCCGATTTATCCTCGGGAACATAACCCAACTTTATATAATCTCCCAATCCATCGTACCAGCCATTTTTGGCACTACGAACCGATGCCTCAAGCGCATAGTTTAAATCGAAGTTATCGTTTCCCTTTATTGCCGCATCGGCAATAACCGATACGGAATGGTAGCCTATCATACACCAGTTCTCGTTGGCGTAGTGCGACCAAATGGGCAGCATAGAATGAACGCTTTGACTGTAATGCGCCAGCATCGATTTTATCATACTAGCATTACGACTAGGTTGAATAATATTGAATAGTGGATGCAGCGCACGATAGGTGTCCCATAACGAAAAAGTTGTGTAATTATCGAAATCGGAAGCAGTGTGAATGTTTTGGTCCAATCCGCGATACTTCCTGTCAGTATCCATATAAATAGTTGGCCCTAAATACGTGTGATATATCTATGTATAAAAATTGATTTTATCGTCGTTGGTGAGTGTTTCAACATCAATCTTGCCAAGTTCTTTGTTCCACTGCTGCTGGCCTTGAAGTTTGATTGATTCAAAATCCCAACTTGGGGTTTCGGCAATCATATTGGCTAAAGCACCACTGGTGCTAACAGGCGAAATGGCAACCTTAAGCATTATCTTCTCTCCCTCATTGGTTGAAAAATCGAAGTGACAACGAATTTGTTGGCCAGCATTCTCTGGAAAATTGCTATTCTGGTTGAATTTTCTCCAGAATCCACGGTAAATTAGAGTTTCGCCATTTACAATGCCGTAAGTTTTGAAAGATTTGGAAAAAGCAATGGCAAAGTAAACCGTGCGAGTTCTGGCCCATCCATGGGTTTGTCTATAACCGGTAATCAACGTATCGTTCTCTACGCGGACAAATGTCCAAACGTTCTTATCGGTGTAGTTGTAAATTCCGTGAATTAAATCGAGGATAATATGCGCCGAATCGGATTTTGGGAATGTGTACTGATGCACTCCTACCCTAGCCGTTGTAGTAAGTTCAGCATTGATATTGTAATCTAAAAGATTAACCTGATAGTAGTTTGGCTCAGCAAATTCCATTTGATGCGAAAACTTGGAGCGATAACCAGAACTTGGATTTGATGCAGTGCCAGGATTTAACTTTAACTTGCCAACAGTAGGCATTATAAGAATATCGCCTAAATCGGAATGACCAGTACCGCTGAAATGCGTATGGCTAAAACCAACAATGGTACTATCGGTGTACTGGTAACCAGCGCAGTACTTGTAAGCATCGGGGTTATATTTGCCATTTGTGGCATAGGGGATTGTATCGGTATCGGGACTAAGCTGTACGGCACCAAACGGAACAGTTGCACCCGGAAAAGTATGACCCATGCGCTCAGTTCCAATAAATGGATTTACCCATTGTATGAAATTCTTTGAGGATTGTGAATGGCCAACTAAAGTAAAAATCAGTAAAACGATGGTTAGGTTAAAGTTTTTCATTTTTTAGGAGTTTTGACTGTTTGACTATATGGCTATTTGGTTTTAGATGTTTAGACTGTAGTGTTTGTTTTTCGATCAACGATCAATAACCGAGCATTTTTGTGCGAGTTCACCGAAGGTAAACAACCATCAACTTTTCTCATCTCTGAGAACCAAAAACCCAATCTCATTGGGATGATCCTGTATTAAATGCTTTTTATCGACTTTAATCAACTTAAACAGAACCATTAAATCGCCTCCGGCAGCGCCAATAAAAAAGATACCAAGCAATAACAACCAACCATATCCATAAACCAGCGCAATAATCACAGGAAACAATCCCAGAACCAAGCCCGGCATTATTCCTCCTAGTAAATAGTGGTTTCGTTTTAATGGTTCGTTGCAATGGCAGTAAGGAGTTAAGCATGCCCACTTAATTCCATAGCGAATAGATTTTAAACCACCTTTGGCGAATAGTCCCCAGGTTAATCCGTGTAAACCCTCGTGTAGAACAATCCCCAGAATCAAAATTAAAAGTAGCAGCACTTGATGAGAACGAAGAAACGTGAAACCTTCGAAAAATGATTGCCAATCCCATATTAAAACAAATGGTACAACACAAATAATTGCTATTGGCAAAAGCATAGCAAATGCTATTATGTTGGCATTCAATGCCGACATTGTTTCGGATTTTATTACCATGCTCACATCAACACTGTTTTCTATTTCGGAACCCATACCGTTTTAATTAAAAGTGTTGAAAGGTAAATAAAATAACTAATTGATAGTAATGATTTTAATCATTTAGATTGTTTAAGACATTCTGTTACCACACTTTGGGAGTTATATATATCTTTGCAGGGCAAAACAGAATGATATGATTAATCGCTCAGAAATTGAGGTAATGGCGCCAGCGGGCAACTTTGAATCGCTTATGGCTGCCATTCAGGGAGGTGCAAATTCGGTGTATTTTGGTGTTGGTCACCTCAATATGAGGGCAAAGTCAACGGTTAACTTTACGGCTGACGACCTTGCTGAAATTGTAAATATATGCTCGCAACACAACGTAAAAACATACTTAACAGTAAACACCGTTCTATACGACCACGACATTGCTCCAATGCACAACATTATTGACGCTGCTGCAAAGGCAGGTGTTACGGCTATTATTGCTTCGGATCAAGCGGCAATGCTATATGCCCGCGAAAAGGGCGTTGAAGTTCACTTATCAACCCAACTGAATATCAGCAACACTCAGGCTTTGCAGTTCTACTCCCAGTGGGCCGATGTGGTTGTACTTGCACGCGAACTCTCAATGGACCAGGTAAAGGTTATTGCTCAAAATATTGATAAGTACGATATAAAAGGACCCTCGGGTAAGCGAATAAAAATTGAGATGTTTGCACATGGTGCTTTATGTATGGCTATATCGGGCAAGTGCTACCTAAGTCTTCACGAGGCTAATGCCTCGGCAAACAGAGGTGCTTGCATTCAGATTTGTCGACGTTCTTATACTGTCACCGACAACGAAACAGGTGCTCAACTTGAGGTTGATAATGAGTATATAATGTCGCCAAAGGATTTGTGTACAATTAACTTCCTTGATAAGGTAATTGACGCTGGCGTTAGAGTTCTAAAAATTGAAGGCAGAGCCCGTTCCGCAGAGTATGTTAAAACAGTTGTAAAATGCTACGATGAGGCTGTGAATTCAATTGTTGATGGAACCTACAATCAACAAAAGATTGATGGTTGGATGGAGCGCCTATCCTCAGTATTCAACCGTGGTTTTTGGGATGGCTATTATTTGGGTCGCAAACTTGGTGAGTGGAGTAATGTTTACGGCAGCAAGGCTACCGAGAAAAAGCAGTACGTTGGAAAAATCACCAATTACTTCTCAAACTTGGGTGTTGCCGAGGTTTTGATTGAAGCATCGGAACTTTACCTCAACGATAAAATCCTAATACTCGGCCCTACAACTGGAGTTGTTGAGGATACTGTTCGGGAAATTCAGGTTGATGAGAAACCTGCAGATTTCTCTCCGAAAGGAATTAAATGTTCCATTCCTGTTAAGGAAAAGGTTCGTAGAAACGATAAACTTTATAGGATAATTAAGACAGAATAGCGAGGAAGTTAAAGATGCAGAAAAGAGTTTCTGCCCATAAACATCTTCTCGAACAATAAACAACGATAAACGAACAACTAAAAAGCATATATTTGCATAACTAAAATCATAAACGATATGACTTTCAGCGAACTTTGCAATAAGATTTTTTGGGACTGCACAACCCATTACCACACAATGGACAATGTAGATGCCACCCCAACAATTCCTTACAAACAAGGAACAATTGAGTTTTCACTTTTCACCAAAAACTGGATTGATGCTGTTCAGTGGCATTTGGAGGATATTATCCGCGATCCAAATATTAACCCTGTTGATGCACTTGCGTTAAAACGCAGAATTGACTCATCGAATCAGGATCGTACCGATTTGGTTGAGATGATTGATAGTTACTTCCTCGAAAAATACAAGGATGCAAAACCATTGGCCGATGCTAGCATCAACACCGAAAGTCCTGCTTGGGCGGTTGACCGTCTTTCTATCCTTGCTCTAAAAATTTACCATATGCAGCAAGAGGTTATCCGCACCGATGTTTCAAAGGATCACCTCGATAAATGCCAAATCAAACTAAATATTTTGCTTGATCAAAAGAAAGACCTTTCATCTGCTATAGATCAACTCCTAAACGATTTTGAAACTGGTAAAAAGTACATGAAAGTTTACAAGCAAATGAAAATGTACAACGATCCATCGTTGAACCCAGTACTTTATGCCCAGCAAAACAAAAAATAGCGTGCCACAAAAGGTTTTGGCAATTCGCCTCAGCGCCATCGGCGATGTTGCCATGACTGTACCTTCCATCTGGTCGGTTACCCAGAGCAACCCAAATGTTCAAGTAACTTTGGTATCGCAGGGTTTTGCCCGCGATATTGTTGACCAAATTCCGGGTGTACTTTTCTTTGAGGTCGATACAAAAAAACGCCACAAGGGAATTTTTGGGCTATTCCGACTATTCAACGACCTTAAACGTTTGGATAGCTACGATGCTGTTGCCGATTTGCACGATGTAATCCGCAGTAAGATCATTAGAACTCTATTCCGATTAAAGGGAGTTAGGGTAGTTAAAATTGATAAAGGTCGAAAAGAGAAACGGGAACTGTGTCGGGAGAAAAACAAACGGTTGGTTGAACTAAAATCGACGTTTGAACGCTACGCCGATGTTTTTCGCAAACTTAACCTTGAGGTCGACGATAGTTTCGATTACTTTTTCCGCGAGGCTCGTTTATCAGGCCCTATATCTATTGATTTGGGCTACAAGGAAGGCAACTGGATTGGAATTGCACCTTTTGCCAAGCATAAGGGCAAAATATACCCATTGGACCTGATGGAAAAAGTGCTGGAGCAACTATCATCTCACAAAACCAACAAAATAATACTTATTGGTGGAGGTGGGCAGGAAAAGGAACTGCTTGAGGGCTGGGCAAAGAAATACCCAAATACCGTTTCAATTGCTCGCAAGTATAGCATTGCCGATGAGCTTCAGATAATCTCCAACCTAGACGTGCTAGTTTGTATGGACTCCGCCAATATGCACTTTGCATCGCTGGTAAACACTCCAGTGGTTAGTGTTTGGGGAGCAACACATCCATATGCAGGTTTTTACGGTTGGAAGCAAAACCCGGAAAATGCTGTTCAGATAGACTTAAACTGCAGACCCTGCTCGGTTTATGGGAATAAGCCTTGCTTTCGCAAGGATTACGCCTGCTTGAACAGAATTACACCCGAGTTGGTTCTGAACAAAATAAACACCCTGTTAAATCAACACGTAGGTTGATGATTAGCACAGGCAAACCAAAGGTTATAACAGTAAACCGCAACCGATGCATTGGTTGCGGTTATTGTTTATCGGTTGAGCATAGGTTTTGGGTTATTTCGCCAAACGATGGTAAGATAACCACAGCTGAATTTATCAACTCAAAGGAACAAACACTTAAAGTGATGGTTCCTGTCGAGATTTTAGAGAGTGTAATTGAATCGTGCGGAAACTGTCCCGAAAGTGTGTTTAAAATCCAGTAAATGGACTTTATTCCTTTTGATTTCGGGTTATGGTCTGAATATACAAATTCTCAACCTTTTTCCTTGCCCAAGGAGTTTTTCGCAAAAAAGTTAGGCTCGATTTTACGCTCGGATTATTGCTAAAGCAGTTTATTCGAATCAAGTTGTACAATTTCTCCCATCCATAGTAATCCACCAAATAGGTAACTACCATTTCGAGAGTTTTACCGTGCAGCAAATTGTTGGGCTGAGTGTTCATTTATTGGGTAATTTTGAGCATAAAGATAGTGGATATTTCCTTTCTGTACTTAGAGTTGACATCGTTCTCGTCTTATGGCGAATGAGGAATTATACCTATGCACCACTCGTTCGCGCGCGTCTTCTTTTGATGCGTGCGATAACTACTATCCTGCTCACAAAATTTTCGTCCCAAAAGTACAAGTTATCGATACGTCGTTCGCATGTGCGAACTGAGGAGTAAATTGTTTTTTGTACAGTTTAAGAATTGATATAGGCATTCAAATCACAATTAGTTTATTTTTGTGGTTAGATTAGTTGAAAATGGACGTAGGGTTAGTTTTAAAAACAACAGGAAGTCATTATAGGGTTAAAATGCCCAATGGCGATATTGTGGATTGCACTATTCGTGGTAAACTTCGTTTAAAGGGAGTTAAAACCACCAATCCTGTAACTGTGGGCGATTTTGTAAAGGTGGAACTAAGCGATAAAAACTCAGGCGTAATTACTGAGGTAAACGACCGTAAGAATTACATTATTCGTAAATCGACCAACCTTTCGCGCGAATCACATATTATTGCAGCCAATCTAGATCAAGCGGTTCTTATTGTTACCATTGAGTTTCCTGAAACTCAACTTGGTTTTATAGACCGATACCTAGTTACTGCCGAAGCTTATTCTATACCTGCAGTGCTTGTTTTTAATAAGGTCGATTTGCTAAACGATGCAGGTATCGATAAGCTAAATCAGTACATCTCAATCTACGAGTCCATTGGATACAAATGCTTAATTGTTTCTGCCCAAACGGGTTATAATATGGACTTGTTCCGCGAGTTAATAAAGGGCAAAACAAGTTTGATATCGGGCAATTCGGGAGTGGGTAAATCAACTCTAGTAAATACAGTGGAGCCCAATCTAAACCTGAGAACCAATAATATCTCCTCGGCGCATCTTACCGGGAAGCATACCACAACATTCAGCGAAATTTTTGAGTTAAGTTTTGGTGGATATATAATTGATACTCCTGGTATTAAAGGTTTTGGTTTAATTGATATTGAGAAAGAGGAGTTGTACCATTTCTTCCCTGAAATATTTAAATTCGCCTCTGATTGCAAGTACTACAACTGTACACATATTCACGAGCCGGGTTGTGCGGTTATTGAGGCTACAAAAAAAGGAAATATTAGCCCATCGCGATACTTAAACTATTTGAGTATTTATGAGGATGATAATGAAAAGTATAGGTAATATATTTAAAGTTATAGTTCTATTCAAGTCAAACATTTAAAATTTAAAAAATGAAATCGCACGAAATTGACTACAAAATTATGGGTGAATCAATTCAACTTGTAGAGGTTGAACTCGACCCGTCCGAAACAGTTATAGCCGAAGCGGGAGCAATGGTTTATATGGAAGATGGTATTGCTTTCGAGGCAAAACTCGGCGATGGTAGCGAGCCTAATGCTGGTTTCTTTGGCAAATTACTATCTGCAGGTGCTCGTGCACTTACTGGAGAATCAATATTTATGACCCATTTTACTAACCGTGGATACGGAAAGCGCAAGGTTGCCTTTTCGGCTCCTTACCCCGGAACTGTTTTACCTATCGATTTAAGCAAACTGGGAGGAACACTTATAGTTCAGAAAGATGGATTTTTGTGTGCAGCCATGGGAACAAAAGTATCTATGCAGTTTAATCGCAAAATTGGTGCGGGATTAGTTGGTGGCGAAGGATTTATTCTACAACGCCTCGAGGGCGATGGATTGGCATTTGTTCACGCCGGCGGTACTGTTATTGAGCGATATCTTAATAACGAAACACTTAGAATTGATACCGGCTGCGTAGTTGCTTTTGAACCTTCAATCGATTTTGATGTGGAGACTACTGGTAGTTTAAAAAGTATGGTATTCGGTGGAGAAGGTTTATTCTTAGCCACACTAAGGGGAACGGGAAGAGTTTGGCTACAGTCAATGCCGATTCGCAAACTTGTTCAAGCGCTTTCGCCCTACGGAAGTAATTCTCGAAAAGAAAATAACTCGGTTTTAGGCGGATTTTTAGAGTAGTCATTTTATGAGAGACACAATAAGCATTGAGGATTTTTTACTAAAGCGAAATTTTTGCCCAGTAATCGACGTACGATCCCCGGCGGAATATGCATAGGCGCATATTCCGGGTGCAATAAATATTCCTTTATTTTCCGATGAGGAAAGAGCGTTGGTTGGCACAAAGTACGTTCGCGAAAGCCGATATAACGCAGTTATTGCTGGGCTCGATGCTGTTGGTCCTAAACTCTCGTCATTTGTTAATACACTCCAAACCATAACGTCACAGAAAGAGGTGCTTGTTTACTGCTGGCGAGGAGGTATGCGTAGCAAAAGTATGACTTGGCTTTTTAACTTATCGGGTTTTAAAGCCAAGGCTTTGGTTGGTGGTTACAAATCCTACCGTCGGAAAGCACAGGATTGCTTTGAATCGCCATTCAAACTAATTGTCCTTGGAGGAATGACCGGCAGCGGAAAAACGGAATTACTTCAACATTTAAAAGCAAATGGCGAGCAGGTTGTTGACCTTGAGGGTCTGGCAAATCATAAAGGCTCTGCCTTCGGTTGGATTGGGCAAGCCAAACAACCCTCAACCGAGTTTTTTGAGAATCTGCTTTTTGAGGAATTGATGAAAATCAACCCAAATAAGCCAACCTGGGTTGAGGATGAGAGCAAAAGCATTGGAACCATTTTCGTTCCTCAACAGTTTCATCAACAAATGAGCACAAGTAAAGTCATTTCAATCGAAATTCCTTTTGATATTAGAGTAAAACGTTTAGTGGTTGATTATACGAACTGTAACCCCGATGATTTAATTCAATCCGTTAACAGAATATCAAAAAGATTGGGTTTAGATAAGGCAAAGCAGTGTGTAGATTTAATCAACCAAAAAAAGTTCGACGAGGCAGTTGCCATATCACTTGCCTATTACGATAAAACCTACCGGTACGGATTGGAGAACAAAACGAATAAGCCACTGATTGTTGAATTAACCGAGGACACCGATAAAAATATAGAAAGCCTTCTTACACAGAAGGCTCTACTAGAAAATTTATAGCGAAATAATACTATCGGTTAATAGTTCCTGGGTTTACACACATCACTGGAATTTTGGAATTGTTGGCAATTACGTATTGTTCTTGTGCGCCAAAAACGTAGTCGGTAAAGTCCAAGTTCGGCGTGGTCATAATTAGAATTAAATCGGCCTCAATATCAACCGCAAGATTTACAATCTCCTCCTGGAAACTCTTACCCTTAGCAGCATTGTGGATTTCCGACTCTATGTTATAACCCTCCATGTGCTTTTTGGCAAAAGCTAAATTATAGTTAATCTTCTTTTGAACGCCAGAGTCGAATGCGTTTGGTATAATGATATGAATCTTCGTGCCATACTGTGTTGCGACCTTAATGGCCCATTGGATCTTCTCTTTTTCTTCATCGCGGAAATCGATGGGCATAACCATATGCTCAAAAACCTTTTCGCGCAGAGGAGCATCCTGAACAACAAGGAAAGGTATTTCGGAACCGGCAATAACCTTAAGCGCCCAACTTCCGGTTAGTTTCTGAACACCTTTAATTCCATGGGTACCCATTATAACCATGCTGGCCTGTATTTCGCTCGCATACTCACTTATGGTATCAAAAAGGTTACCCTCCATTAGGATTGTTTTGACCTCTATTCCATATTGCTCTTTTATTCTTTGTTGATCCTCTTTGAATTTTTCGCGTGCATCGGCTTCTGATATCTTACTTTTTGAGAACAAACCGCCCGATTGAACCACATGCACCAACTCCACCAAACTACAACCCTCACCTGCACTGCAAAACTTAATAGCATATTTTAATGCGTTCTCAGCAACTGGAGTAAAATCCCAAGGGATTAAATACTTAAAAGGTTTGGTTTCCATATACTATTTTGGATTAATTGTAATAAATTTTCATATAAAATTAAGAAAGTTTGAGAACAAACAATAAATCATCTAACTGTTTTTGATGCTTTGGTCTATTTAATTTTTTCGATTCATCAGTTTTTGTGAAATTTCAACAAGAACAGCCTTTCGTTCTTCTGAAACAGATATTTGAGTTAATGATTGGTGCGCCTTTTTAAAATAATCATCAATAAGTCCATCAACTATTTCCTTTACTCCCACTTCGTTGTAAAACCTAATAACTTCATTTACTTTAGATTCCCTAGGCATGGTATTGCTTCCTAGCAGTTCAATAAATTCATCGGCCTTGGGTCCTAGTCGCATTATTGATTCAATGGTTAAAATGGTTTTTTTACCAGCAACAATATCACCCCCAATGTTTTTGCCAAAGATTTCGACGTTACCGTAAGTATCAAGCAAATCGTCCTGAAGTTGAAAAGCCAAGCCTAAACAGCGTCCAAATTCACCAATATTGCAAACATCTTCATCGTCTGCTCCTCCAAGCACGGCTCCAATCTGAAGAGCACCTTTAAGCAAAACGGAGGTTTTTAACTCTATCATCTTAAGATACTCGTCGCGAGTAACATTTTTTCTGTTCTCAAAATCCATGTCCAACTGCTGACCCTCACAAATACCCAAAGCAAATGTGTTAAAGATTTCAACTACCTTACCTAGATATTGTGGCTGGACTTTAGCAAGATACTGGTAAGCTACAATTGTCATTGCATCGCCTGAGAGAATGGCAATATTATTATCCCACTTTTTATGAATTGTTTCGTTTCCGCGCCTAATTTCGGCGTTATCCATAATATCGTCATGTACAAGTGTGAAGTTATGGAAAATTTCAACGGCAATTGCCGGATCAATTGCCGATTTAATATCATCGGAAAACACATTACAACCAGCCAATGTTAAAATAGGACGAATTCTTTTCCCTCCAATTCCCAATATATAATTAATTGGTTCATAAAGGTTTTTTGGTTCTCTGTTAAAGTTTAAGTTTGAAAAAGAGTCTGCTACAATACCCTTTAACTCTGAGTATGGGATCATATTAATGCTGTTTTTCAATTTCATCATCCTCTTCGAATCCAGTAGAAATTTCTAGGGCAGGTTCTTCCTCTGGCTCAATTTCCTTTCTATAGCCTCTATCAAAAGTCAACAAAACTGATGGTAAAATAAATAAATTGGCAAGAACAGCAAAAAATAATGTTACAGCAACAAGCATACCCAAGGCTTGAGTGCCACCAAATTTTGAAGCGGCAAAAACTCCGAAACCGAAAAATAAAACCATAGATGTATAGATTAGGCTTATTCCAGTTTCTCTTATTGCATAAACAACGGATTCTTTGGTATTTCTATTCGTTCTTCGTTGTTCCTGACGATACTTTGAAAGAAATTGTATAGAATTATCAACGCCAATACCAAATGCTATACTAAATACAATTACGGTGCTTGGTTTAAGATTAATGCCAAAATAGCCCATTGCCGCACCTGTTAAAATTAATGGTATTAGATTTACTGAAACAGCAAAAATAACCATTCGTAATTTACGGAATAACCAAGCAATGGATAACGATATAATAAAAACAGCCAATGTTAAACTTGTGAAAAGTCCATCTGTTAAGTAATTAATTCCACTAGTAGAAATAACGCTGGTTCCAGTAATAACTACCTGAGAGGATTGCTCTTTGAAAATTGTATCGATTTGGGTTTGTATCGTTCCAAAGAGTTCATTCATTCTTACGGAACCCACATCGGCGACATTATACATAACTCTAACATATTGCCCTGTAGAATCAACCATTTGAGCAAACATATCGCTAATGCCAATACTTTTGGGCAAATACGACAAAATAAATGCTCTTTCGAAGGCTCCTGGTAGTTTATAGTGAGTTTCGTTTCCGTTGAAATAGGCCTGTCTAGCAAACTTAGATGCCTCAACAATAGACAGTGGTTTAGACAGTTCGTCAAATCTTCTAAGACTATCCTGCAATGTATTAATTTTCGTAAATGTTGCTGCACTTAAATACCCATTGGGCTTGCCGGTATCGTAAACAATCTCTAAGGGCATAACTCCATGGAAATTGCTTTCGAAGAATTTTAAATCTCTGTAAACGATATGGTTCTTGGGAATATCATCAACCATGAATCCCTTTGCCTTGATTAAAGAAATGCCAAATAAGCCAACAACAACAAAAGAGATTCCTATGATAAAAACAGTTTTTCGTCTATAAAGTGTGGTTAAAACAATTCGAGTTATAGCTAACTTAATACCCGTTCTTGATAAATGCTTTAAGTGTCTCTCTTCGGGGCTTGGAATAAAACTAAATATGATAGGCACCATAATTAATGTGATTAAAAAAGTACCCAAAACATTAATTGATGCAATAATTCCAAACTCTCGTAATACCTGTGTTTTTGTTACAATAAAAGTCGCAAAACCCGCAGCAGAAGTAACATTGGTAAGCAGGGTGGCGCTTCCAATCCTTATTATTACTCTATATAATGCTTTTGACCTATTTCCATGATGTTTAAACTCATGGTGAAACTTATTAATCAGATATATACAGTTAGGAACTCCAATAATAATAAGCAGCGTTGGTACAACACCTGTAAGTAATGTTAACTCAAACCCAAAGAGAGTTATAGAACCTAAACACCATACAACCGCTATTCCAACAACAAACAGAGAAATTACAACAATTTTTATAGATCTAAATAGAAATAAAAGAATCAAGGTTGTTACAAGAACTGCAAGAGCAAGAAAAAGAAACATCTCGTATTTAATCATCTCTCCCACTTTAACTCTAACGTAGGGCAATCCAGAATAATGTAACTTGCTACCAGTTTTCAACTCAAACTTTGTACACTCGCTTTCAATATTACTAATCAGAGGGATTCTCTCTTTCGTGGTTATCTTTTCCTTGTTTAAAGTAACTAACATTAGAAAAGCATTAGTTTCAGGGTTATAAAGTAGGCCCTTATAAAACACCTGCGATTTAAATGCATTTGAAGAACTATCTATTGATTTTTGAGTGAGCGTTGAATTAAAAAACTTATTGGGAACAAATTTTTTAAGGTTGGTGTCTTTTATAAGATTTACAGCATCTACTGCAGAAAAAGTATGTTCTACTCCATCAATTTTTAACAAATCCTTTTCGAGTTCAATCCAACTTTCTATATGCGACTTTGTGAAGAAACTACTATCCTGTAAACCAATTACCATTATATTTTCTCCCTTTCCAAAAAGCTTACTGTACCTTTCGTTTATCTTGAAAAGAGTGTCGTCCTGGGGTAAGAGGGGTGCTGGTTTATACGACAACTTCACGTTTTGTGCCTTCCAGGCCATAAAACTGGTTATACCAAGAACCACTATCAGAAATATAATTCTGAATCTTAAAATAAGTTTTGCTGCGCTATGAAACATAAAATCTGTATTTCGAAGAATTCTAAAGCTAGCGAATATAGCCCTATTTTGGTTTAAACACAACTATGTGATCTGCTCTTAAGTTAAATTAAGATTAAAATGATTGTTAAAAAATTATCTAAATGAAACATAAATGTGATTAAATAAATATTTTATTTACAAAATTCATATTAAATATTGATTTTCTGATTTTTATAAAAAATGAAGTGAGAATTAGGAATATTATTTATATGAAGTTTTTTTTTCCAGTTCATAGGGCTAAATTTGCTGAGGTTAATTTTGATTGGAAAAATAAAATTTTATGAATTACGGACTATTAGAATTTTTGAACCTTATTGGTTCGTTGGGGCTTTTTCTTTACGGAATGAAGTTGATGAGCGAATCTCTTCAGAAGGTTGCTGGCGATAAAATGCGCTCTATCCTTTCAGCAATTACTTCGAATAGATTTATGGGGATTCTGGTTGGATTATTAGTTACTACAGTAATCCAGTCTTCCTCAGCAACAACTGTTATGGTTGTTAGCTTTGTTAATGCTGGTCTGTTGTCATTAGTTCAGTCCGTTGGAGTTATAATGGGTGCAAATATAGGAACAACGGTTACTGCTTGGATAATTTCATTACTTGGATTCAAGTTTAGCATTTCGCTATTAGCAATTCCCCTAGTTGGAATTGGATTTCCCTTGATGTTTTCTAAAAAATCGTCCATAAAATCATGGGGAGAATTCATTGTTGGCTTCTCTTTGCTTTTCCTTGGTCTTGATTATCTTAAAGACTCCGTTCCAAGAATTGACCAAAACCCAGAAATGTTTGAATTTCTTTCAAACTATGCCAATATGGGGTTTGCATCTGTTTTGCTATTCCTTTTGTTAGGAACATTACTAACCTTAGTCATTCAATCCTCAAGTGCGACAATGGCATTAACACTTGTTATGTGTAATCAGGGATGGATATCCTATGAGTTAGGTGCGGCAATGGTACTAGGCGAAAACATTGGTACTACTGTCACTGCTAATATTGCTGCTTTTATAGGTAATGTTTCTGCAAAGCGTGCGGCTCGTGCGCATTTTATTTTTAATATGCTTGGTGTTACTTGGATGTTGATGATATTCTATCCTTATACAAATATTATTGCAAAAATAATGGTTAACAATACAGGGTCCTCTCCTTTTGATAATCCTGCTAGTATACCAATTGCTTTAAGTATATTCCATACAAGTTTTAACTTTATTAATACCTCCTTGCTGGTTTGGTTTGTACCTCAAATTGTTAAAATTGTAACGTGGATGGTTCCTTCGAAAAAGGAGGAGGAGGAAGAATTTCGTTTAGTTCATATCAATATTGGCCTGCTTTCAACTGCAGAGTTATCTTTAGTTCAAGCACATAAAGAGATTATTATTTTTGCTAAACGAACAAACAAAATGTTTGGTTTTGTTAAAGACCTTTTCAACGAAACTAACGACAAAGAGTTTGATTCTATTTATGAACGAATCGAAAAATACGAAGGCATAAGCGATAGAGTTGAAGTTGAAATAGCCACATATCTTAATAAAGTTTCTACCTACGAATTAAGCGATGAAAGTTCACGTAAGTTACAAGCAATGTTTCGAATTATAAGCGAAGTAGAGTCAGTTGCAGATAGTAACTACTCTTTGGCCAGAACTATGAAGCGCAAACGAGATGCAAAAATTTGGTTTAGTCAAGAGATTAGAAATAATATGAATAAAATGTTTGACCTTCTTGATGAATCATTACTTATTATGATCCAAAATCTTGAGTCAGGCCAAAAAGATCCCAATATTAACATGGGACCTGTTTACGAAATTGAAGAGAAGATCAACAATCTAAGAGAGACACTTAAGGAGGAACATATAAAAAATGTTGAGGCAAATAAGTATAAATATCAAGCAGGAGTAATCTATAGTGATTTGTTTAACGACTGTGAAAAAATGGGGGATTATGTTATAAACGTTTCTGAAGCTATTGCTGAAATTGAAAAGCCAGTAAAAGCAAAGGGTTACGTTCCAAAATAAAAAAGGCGGGTTAAATAACCCGCCTTTTTTTACTCCTTCAGTGCATTTGCGCCTGAAACTATCTCTAAAATTTCATTGGTAATTGCTGCTTGTCGAGCCTTGTTATAATCTAAAACCAAATTGTTAAGTAAACTGGTAGCATTTTCTGTAGCTTGATGCATTGCAGTCATTCGAGCACCATGTTCCGCTGCAGAACTTTCTAATATTGCTGAATGAAGTTTATTTTTAAGATAATAGGGTAAAATCTTCTCTAAAAGCACCTTGGGTTCAGGTTCAATTATTGGCTTACTGAAAACTTGTTTCTTCTCGGATTTGGTTTGTTTTATAACGGGTAGCAAGGTCTCATTAACTTGAATCTGTGAAGCAGCATTTTTAAATTTATTGTACACGATTTCAACCCTATCTATTTTTCCAAGAAAGTACTGCTTATTGAAAAAATCAAAAACCTCTCCCGTTAACTCCATTCTTGGCTTGTCAATACAAGTGGGGTTAATTTGCTCAACCTTGAACTTAGATCTTCTTAAAACATCCTCTCCTTTTTTTCCTAAACAGTAAAAAGTAAAATTAGCATGGGGGTAAGTTGTTTTTAATGAAGATTGTATATTAATTGCTGTTTTAATAATGCTTGAATTAAAGGCACCACACATACTATTATTAGATGTGATAAGAAGTATGGCTACATTATTAATTTCCTTTCTCCATGTAAAATAATTAGGTGTACTTAATTCATTGGTTGAGGCTAAAACATCTATTAACTGGGTAATCTTTTCATTAAATGGTCTGAACTTAATAAGATTGTTCTGTGCCTTTTTAAATTTTGCCGCAGAAACCATTTTCATGGCACTGGTTATCTTTTTTGTAGAAGATACCGACGAAATTCTGGTTCTTATTTCCTTCAGGTTGGCCATAGTTTTACTTGTAATTTTTTGAGACTTCCTCGGCTAATAAAGTTAATGCTTCGGCAATGTCATCAGTAAATTCACCACTGGCTATTCTTGATAGTTCAGATTTTAACTTAATTTGGCATCTGTTTAAAAAATCCTTTTCGAAATCTCTAATCTTTTTAACTGCAACACCCTTAAGTAAACCTTTCGTTCCACAATAAATTATTGCTATTTGCAACTCTACCGGAAGTGGTTGATATTGACCCTGTTTCAATATTTCAACATTCTTGGATCCCTTATCCAAAACAGCAAGCGTTGCTGCATCCAAATCAGATCCGAATTTAGCAAAAGCCTCTAACTCACGGTATTGAGCTTGATCGAGTTTTAGGGTGCCTGCAACTTTTCTCATCGACTTTATCTGAGCCTTTCCACCTACCCTCGATACCGAAATACCAACATTAATTGCAGGTCTTACACCATTATTAAACAAGTTAGACTCCAAAAATATTTGACCATCAGTAATGGAAATCACATTTGTTGGAATATATGCAGATACATCGCCTGCTTGGGTTTCGATAATTGGCAATGCGGTTAAAGATCCTCCTCCTTTAACTATTGGTTTAAGTGAAGTTGGAAGATCGTTCATATTTGCGGCAATCTCGTCTGAAGCAATAATTTTTGCTGCGCGCTCTAGTAATCTTGAGTGAAGATAAAACACATCGCCCGGGTATGCTTCGCGTCCAGGTGGTCTTCGAAGCAAAAGAGATACTTCACGGTATGAAACGGCTTGCTTAGATAAATCATCGTATACAACCAATGCGTGTCTACCGGTATCTCTAAAATACTCTCCAATAGTTGCTCCAGCAAAAGGAGCATAAAACTGCATTGCAGCCGGATCCGAAGCGGTTGAAACAACTATAGTAGTATATTCCATTGCACCATGCTGCTCAAGGGTACGAGCAATGTTCGCAACAGTTGAACCCTTTTGCCCAATAGCAACATAAATACAAAACACCGGATCTCCCTTTAAGAAGTAATTCCTTTGGTTTATAATTGTATCTATAGCAATTGCTGTTTTACCTGTTTGTCGGTCGCCAATTATTAGCTCACGCTGACCACGGCCTATAGGAATCATTGAGTCGATAGCCTTAATACCTGTCTGTAATGGCTCAGTAACTGGTTGACGATAAATTACTCCTGGAGCTTTGCGTTCTAGGGTTAAGTTATACAACTTTCCTGTTATTGGTCCTTTACCATCAATAGGCTCGCCTAGGGTATTTACAACGCGGCCAAGGAGTCCATCGCCAACATTAATGGAGGCAATCTCGCCTAAACTCTTAACCCTATCGCCTTCTTTTACTTTCTCGGTATCACCCAAAAGTACTGCGCCAACATTATCCTCCTCCAGGTTAAGAATAATTCCCTTTATACCGGAATCAAACTCTACCAACTCGTTGGATTTAACATTGTTCAATCCATAAATACGAGCAATTCCATCACTTACTTGAAGAACAAAACCGACCTCCTCAAATTTTGATTTTTGATCGAGGTTTTCCAACTCGTTCTTGATAAGTTCCGAAATCTCCGATGGTTTTATTTCTGCCATATGGTTTACATTTTCTTAATTAGCAACAGATAACCCCAGGGTTTTTTTAAACCTTGCAAGTTGTCCTGAAACGCTGAAATCCATAATTTTTCCTTCAACAATTACAATATAACCTGCAATTAGTTGTGGTTTAATAATTGTTGACATTTCTGTTTTCTTGTTAAACTTTTTTTGTACAAAGGATTCTATCTCAATTAATTCGGTATCGGATAAACGTTCTACAGATTCAACTTGAACTTCTAGAATATCGTTCTGCTTCCGATATAGATCTCTAAAAAGGTATAAAGCATTAAGTGTATGCTCAAATCTCCCTCTAAGAATAACCATTCTCAGAAACTCAATAAAATATGGATGTATTTTATCCGAGAGGGATTTTTCGAGAATCTTTAATTTTTCCGAATTTTCAATTGAGGGGTTTTCCATCAAATCATTTAAAGACTTGGACTCCTTTAGGATTTGAATTAGCGAAAAGGCATCCTTGTACAAATCAAGCGAAACTCCTCTCTCGTTGCTAAATTTTAGCAATCCTTTTGCATAACGTATGGCAACTCTTCCGCTATTCATAAACAGAAATTTAATGTCTAGTTTTTAGACATTTCTTTTAAAAGTGACTCAATATAATTTTTCTGAGTATCCTTGTCGGAAAATTGCTTGCGAAGAATTTTTTCAGAAATTTCGAGGGCTAAAGACGTAACAGTGACATATAGCTCCTTTTTAGCAGCCTCCTTTTCCTGTTTGATAACATCGCGCGCCTTGTCTATCATTTTTTGCGCTTCGGCTTTAGCCTCAATTCTGGCTTCCTCGATCAATTTATCCCTAAAGGTTTTTGCCTCTTGAAAGTCTTTTTCCCTTTCAACCCGAGCCTTCTCGGCTAATTCAAGATTCAATTCGTGAATTTTGGCAACCTCAGCTTTTGCTTCTTCTGCTTGCTTTAATGCTCTGGAAATAGATTCCTCTCTACTCTTTAATCCTTGAAGAATTGGCTTCCATGCAAATTTTTTCAATATAAAAAGGACTATCGAAAATGATAGTAACATCCAGAAGAGCAATCCAAAATCGGGAGTAACCAATCCCATGGTCGTAATATTATAAGAATAGTACTAAAGCACAAATAATAATTGCAAAGAAAGCAACCCCCTCAATAAGTGCTGCAGAAACAATCATGTTTGAACGAATATCTCCTGCCGCTTCGGGTTGACGGGCAATAGCTTTTAAAGCATTACCTCCAATTTGACCAATGCCAACGCCTGCTCCAATTGCAGCTAAACCAGCACCAACAGCAGCACCTAACTTTGCTAAAGCTACTCCAGCCTCTGGAGTTTGAATGATTGATAGTAATGTACTCATAATGTTTTTATTTAGTTCAACGATTATTTAATGATGTTCGGCTGTAGCCATTCCTATATATATTGCTGATAAAAGTGTAAATACATATGCTTGAATCAAAGCAACTAGTATTTCTAATAGTGACATAAAAACTGAAAAAATTATTGTAACCGGAGCAGCAACGTAGCCTAACCAAAATTTTACTGCTGCAAAAATAAAAATTAAGCTCATGAACACAATGGCAACCATGTGCCCTGCTAAAATATTTGCAAACAAACGAATCATTAAAACCACGGGTTTAGTAATTAAACCTGTTATTTCTACCAAGGGCATAATTGGTATAGGAAATTTCAAAAACCAAGGAACACCGGGAGGGTTAATAAACTCTATCCAGTAATGTTTATTAGCATTGAAATTAACCACAAAAAATGTAAATAAAGCCAAAACCAATGTTACTGCAATATTTCCAGTTACATTGGCTCCACCTGGAAATATTGGAATTAATCCTAACATATTGGTAAACCATATAAAGAAAAACACTGTCAGAAGGTATGGCATATATTTAATATACTTCTTCTCTCCTATCGATGGTATTGCAACTTCATTTCGTATGAAAAGAATGATTGGCTCAAAAAGATTCTGTAACCCTGTTGGCGCGGATTCTGGCTTTGATTTATACTTTCGGGCTATTGAGATGAATACCCAGCACAACAAACCAGATACCATTAATATGGTCAAAGCATTCTTCGTAAGGGAAAAGTTCAAAGGTAATATACGCTTGCCATTAACATCTTCACCCACTTCAACTATTTTTCCTTTATAATCCCCTTCTGTTTCCAACTTAAAGCCCATGTACTCGTGGTTCGGGTTATGAAACTTATTAGATAGAAAAATGTTGAAACCTTTAGTTTTACTGTATAAAATAATTGGTAAAGGAATGCTAATATGATGATGGTTAACTGTCAAAATATGCCATTCAAAGGAATCGCCTATATGTTCGAAAATAAACTCGGTGGTATTAAACTTTTCCTTGGTGTGCGATTCGTTTTTGGAAATTGTATCGTTATAAACCTTGGCCGTGTCAGTTGCTTTCACAGTCAAGAAAGAAAATACTAGCAGAAATGCTATAAAAATCTTACGCATTATCGATTATTTTAATTTTCGAACCAATGCACTAATTTCAAAAATCTCTAAAACAAAAAATATAAAATAAGATAGCAAATATACTACAATAAACAAGATTGGGTCTGGTTGGAAAAGAAAAATTAGCACAACGAATACCAATAAATTTAGTAAAAATTTTATTGCATTAAACAATAAATATTTATTGTAGAACAGATTAATAGATAAATTATATATATTAATCAATTTGCCTATAAATGTGAAGTTTATGAAAGCAGGAATAAAAGGAATAAAGAAATAGACTCCAGAAAATTTTTCCGGAATTATATAAAATCCATATAAAAATATGGCCAACACAATAACCAACAAGGCAAACGCTGTTCGTTTAAGTATTGGCCAGAGCAATTTGTTCATTTTAGTCTACTTTGAACTTGATAGTGATGTTTGTTCAATTTTTTGGGGTTGATCTGCAGAGCCCATATCACAGTAACCTGTAAATTTCGAACCAGGTTCAATAGCTAACTTACCAACATTAAGGTCACCACTAATCCTGGCTGTTGATTTAATTGAAAGCAATTCCTGAACAGTAACTTTGCCTTCAACTGTTCCGGAAATATCAGAATTCTTGCAAGATATTTCACCCTTAATTTTACCAGTTTCACCAATAACAACTTTTCCTTTAACGGTTAAATTACCAATTAATGTTCCATCTATTCTCAAATCTCCGTTGCTAATGATGTCACCATTAATTTCCGTTCCAAGTCCAACAAGGTTAATATTGTTGGTTGAAAGTTCATTTTCATTAATCTTTGCCATTGTATTATTAGATTGGTTTGACACTTTTATGAAGGAAGCAAATATATAAAAAGCAACCTTGTATCAAAATTTTTATAGAACTAATCGTCTTCCCTTTCGAAACTTTTTTCCTCATCAGTTTCCAAATCCTCATTAAGTTCCCAACTCCATTTGTGTTTCTGAGGGCCTTGGTTGCGGAAATATATGGCAGTTACAAGTCCACATAACCCGCCAAATAAATGATATTCCCAAGAAATCCTTGGAAATATCGGAAAAATTCCCCAAATGAGTCCTCCATATAAGAATACAACCAACATGGAGATGGACATTAGACGAATATCTTGACGTATAATTCCACTAAAAAACAGAAACGATGCAATTCCATAAATTAATCCACTAGCACCAATGTGATAACTCTCTCTAGCACCAATCCAAACCATTATACCGCTCATTAACCAAATAAATATAAGCACTTTATAGGCTAAATCTCTATAAAAGAATAATAATCCACTGAATAAAATAAACAGAGATATAGAGTTGGATATTAAATGATTAAAATCTGAATGAATGAATATAGCGCAAATAATGCCAGGAATACCTTTTACATCTCTAGGATATACTCCAAATTCATAAAAACTTGTTTGATTTATGATTTCCAATATTTTAACCAACCAAATTAAAAGTAAAAAAATAAGTGGCGGGACAATATTGTACTTAAAACGATTTATTTCGTTTTGCTTTGGATCTAACATATATTCTATTCCTTTCTACAGTTTTCAATAAATTCCCTTTGAAGTAACTTAGGATTATCAATCACGTTATAGAACTCATTAATATAATTAAGCGCTTGCATTTTTTGTTTGGGTTTCATAAGGGTGTCGGCCTCTATCAAATCATAGACTGCTGATTTTTTCTTTTGAAAAATATCTAAAACAGGCTCTAACTCTTTTATTGTTCGACAATAACCTCTATAATATCTTTCGGTAACGTGTAAAATAGGGATTATGTCTGGCGGTTTTGTATATGGAGGATTAACAAATCCACAAAAATCAAAATCATAGGGAATAGCAATTGGTATTAAATCTGATTCCCGAACTACAATCTTAATGTTGTGTTGTTTTGGAACAGACCAATCAGTGTTTCCTATGAAATATTGAAATATTGCAGTAATATCCATTTGAGATCTGTTTACAGCCTCTTGAATAATACCCATAGTTTTTATTGATTTACTATTAGTTCTACGATTCAAGGATTCCATATCTTCAACGAAAAAGCCAAGCGCTTCAAAGGGGGAAATGGAATTATTAATATCAACATAAAAAATCTTAACCATTCTAACCCTAAAACTATAATCAGTTAAAAGATTGTATATTTTATAAGCAAAATATTCCTTTACGAGATATTGCTGGTAGGATTCTCTTTTGCTATTACAAACATTTACAAGTTTTAATTTATCAATATTACTGAAATAATTTTCGATGGTATCGTGAGAGAACTTAACTGTTAATGGCGGAAAGTTGCAATTTTCTCTGCTACGCCTGAAAATTCCTCTGGTTTTAAGTTTTATGGCAATGCTAATGTTTTCACCCAAAGGATTAATATAAGTCAAAAGCCCCTGGTGATATTTTGCGTTTTCGGGATTTACGTCTCTAATTAAAGCACGGAGATCGGTAACAATATCAATCCTTATAATTTCATCTTTATCGAACAAGAATTCTTGCGCATTAAGATCGACAGCAAAAAATATAGAAATTGATATTACAAAAAATCTGATCATGCTGAAGAATATTTTAAAACAGCAGTAATTTAATTAATTTGTTGGTTTACTCCGGCGGAATTAGATATAAAAATTTTTCCTTTTTCAATTTTAAGTCCTTGCTTTTCAACTCCAACCCTATCGAACGGGACATTAATCGGTAACAATTTCCCGTTGTAGAGTTTAGTAATCGACAAAACTTCAGTATGTCCGATAACCATAGTTTTTGCTCCATAAAATTTTAAAACCTTATCGATTTCTTCCTGGGTTGCACGTGTTATGATGTTGCTCTCAGTAACATAGCCCCTATACCAAAAGGGTCCTTTGTCGGATGTTGCCTCCGAATAAATCAACAAAATTCGTTCAGTTATAATATCGGGGTTAAATTGGTTAAGTTTTAGAAAAAAAATTCTATTTAATTCATCAATAGTAATTCGTTTGTCGACCAAGTGAGCAGAAATTCCTGCATGAACAAAAAGTACGCTATCTATTTCAACTGCAACTTTAAATGATCTAACAAAATTTCCTAAAATGGTATTGGTTGAATATAGGCTACTATAATCTGTATTTAATCCTCGTGTTAAATACATGTATTTATCGTTCAAATACCGATAGTCCTTGTTTAAGGCCAATAATTCATGATTACCGAATAAAACATGAACCTTACCATTGCTAATAGGCGCCTGGTTCCATAATTTGTAAACCAACCAAAGCAATTCTGTTACCTTATCTCCCCTGTCAAACAAATCGCCAATAAAGACTAAATGTCCGTCTCCAAAACTCCAGTTCAAATTAACATCTATAACACCATTGCCTTTTAGTAAAGATAAAAGACTATCATAAGCTCCATGAACATCACCAACAGCAAAAACCCGACTGACGCCTTTAAACTGGTATTCAAATTTTGAGGGTTTGGGTTTAAAAATTGTGTAAGTCGAGGTATCAGATTCAATAAAACCTCTAATTTCTATTCTGTCATATATTTTGAAACTTTTACGTACTTTAAATAATTTATTGTGTGTACTGTCGTTGACCAAATAAAAAGCATGTAATTTGTTTAGTCCATTCCATTCAATATGAGGTCCATCAAAAGTGGATGGAAATGCTCCCTTAGCATAGCGCTCCATATACTTTCGGAGATATTCAACCACTTGATCCTTTTTAAACTCGGCGGCATAATCGAAACTATTATAACCCATAAAGTTTTTAAAAAATGGGTTTGCTCTATACTGTGTCAAAACCTTAACGGTATTGATGTTTCCGTTTCGTGAAGCGTATAAAAGAGGAGTATTACGGTGTGTATTATATAAGTCGACCTTTGCACCATTTTTAATTAAGAAAGATGCAATTTCGGGTCTTTCATTTATTGCACAATGCATTAAAGGACTGAGGTTATTCGTGATCTTGTTTATATCAGCACCTTTGTTGGATAAATACTTAACAACCGATAATCTATTTTGCCGAACGGCTATGCTTAGTATTGTATGTGAATTACCATATATGGGATAGTCAATGCCATACTTTTGGATAAATTCATCTAAAAAACTAAAATTTTCAGTCTCGATATTCCGAAGTATAACACTATCAGATATAGTCGTATTTTGTGCATGCATTTCTTCTGCACAAAGAGATAACGCAAATAGAAAGTAAAATATAAGATAACGATACACTCTTCAATAATTACTTAACCTTTACACCCAAAACAAGAACATCGTCAATCTGTTCATTTCTTCCCATCCATTGTAAAAACTCTTTCTCCAAAATCTCGCTTTGTTCAACTCCTGAAAGATGGTTAACCTGAGAGATTAATTGACGGAATTTACTTCGCATAAATTTTTTATTTTGACCACCTCCCAATTGATCGAAATATCCATCTGTTACCAAGTAAATCCAATCACCCGCTATCATCTTAAACGAATTTATTGTGAATGATTTTGGGTCTTTTTCAAAGGAAGTGCCAAGTGTAATATAATCGGGCTTTACCTCCTTTAAATCTCCATTGGATTGTATGAATATTGGTATGAGCGCCCCAGTATAATCCAACTGGTAGGTTTCTTTATCAAAAATGCAAACGGCAATATCCATACTATCCTTTAGAACTTGTTCTGATTCGGATTTGCGTAAGCGCCTAATAAGTTGTTCGTTCAGGAAAGCAACTATTTGGTCGGGTTTGTAATAGTGATGTAGATTAACTGCTTGATTTAATAAATCAATCCCGATAATGCTCATAAATGCACCTGGGACTCCATGTCCAGTACAGTCCGATAATGCAAAATAGACTTTTTTTCCAGATGTTACCATCCAATAAAAATCTCCGCTTACAATATCCTTGGGCTTATTAAAAAGAACGGCATCTGAAAAAACCTCTTTTACAACTTCAACGCTTGGTTGTATTGATTCCTGAATTCTTTCTGCATACCTAATACTATCTGTGATCTTTTCAATATAGCCCTCAATAATTTTGTAGGCTTCTTCGAGATTTTTGTTTTTTTGTTCAATAAAATTCTTGTTGCGTTCAATCTGTTCCTTTTGAGTCTCAATTTCCTGCTTTTGCTCTTCGAGTCGGACATTTTGTGCTTCAATCTCTTCAATTTGCTCGGATAACATTTTATTGCTTGTTCGCTTAGTTCGGAATGCTTGATAAATTGAAAAGATGATTATAGTTGTTAATACTAATCCAATGAGTAAACCATTCTTTAATATATTCTGTCTTTTGAGCTCTTTCTCTTTTAATTCCTGCTCTTGGGTTAATAGTTTTATCTCATTTTCTTTCTTTTGGGTTTCGTAAATTGTTTGAATAGTGGCAATGTGGCGAGTATTCTTATCGTTCAATACACTATCCTTGAAGTTTGAGGCAAGGATATAATAATGAAGGGCAGAATCGTACCGTCGAATTTTATTGTAATAGTTACTATAAATTTCATAAACCAACTGCAAGTGAATTAAGCTTTTAATTTCTTGCGCAATTTCTAAACTTAAATCGAGATTTTTCTTTGCTTCGTTATCTCGATTAAGAGCAATTAAAACCCTAGATAGGTTAACATAACTATCTGCCAGAAATTTCTTATCGCCTAGTTTTCTATCAATATCTAATGCCTTGATAAAGTAGTTATAGGCAGACATATAGTTTCCCACAAAATATTCAACTTTTCCTAAAGCGTTGTAGTTAATGGCTATGCCCTTTAAACTGCTTATCTCCTGATTTAATTCTAAAGATTTTTGATAGTACTCCCTAGCCTTTAGATAATTCTTTTTGAATTCGAAGACCTCCCCAATATTGTTATTATTCATGGCTTGGCCTAGTTTATTATTAGTCTTTTCGGCAATATCAAGGGCTCTATTAAAATAATCTATGGCTTCATCATATCTACCATTTAATGAAAAAATATTGCCCAAACTATTACACGAAACAGAAATATTGAAAGAATCCTTAATTTCTTCAGCAACTTTAAGTGCTTTTACATGATACTCCGCAGCGTAAGCGTGATTATCTATTCTTCGGTAAACTACGCCGAGGTTATTTAATGATGAAGACTGTAGTTTTAAATTATTTGTTTCCCGGGCAATTAAATAAGCGTCGTTATGCAACTTGAGGGCCTCGTTATAGCGAGACATATTGCGGTAAAAAGAACCTAATTGATTGTAAACGGCACCCTTTAGATGTTGATTGTTTAGACTTTCAGAAAGTCTTTTCGCCTCTAAAAGATAATTTTCGGCTAAAACATTATTATGCTCAACCTGATCGTAATGAGTTGCAATCTTTAATAATATTTGTACACGGCTACTATCATTAGGCTCTTGGTACAACTTGATTAACAAGGAATCAGATTTTTGGGCTACTGCGAAGCAATAGACACAAACAGCACAAAGTGTAAACAGAAAGTTTTTTCTGAAACTCATACTTTTCGCATTAATCAACAACAACTATCAAAGTTAGTGAGTTAGAATTAAAAACACTAAAAAAAATGTGATTTCGTTAATATAATTTCATGTTTAGATAAAATGTATTACCTAAGTTTGCGAATTAAAAACTTTTTAGGAGATTTTTATGCGATTTATTAGGATTTTTCTGAAAATTGTTGCCTCTGTCTTGATTTTTGTGCTACTAACATTAGGTGGGGCAAGCGTTTATATTATGTTCAATAAAAAGGAAATATCCGATAAGTTTTTATCGGTTTTAAAGGAAGAGGTTGACCTTGATATCAAATACTCAAACTTTGATATTAGCCTAATAAGTCATTTCCCCTTTGCTGCGCTAACTTTTGAGGATTTATCTATTGATATTTCTAACAAGAACGAGCAAACTAAAATTTTATCTGCACAAAAAATAAGTTTAACAGTAAACTCTATTTACCTGATTCGCGGGAATTTTAGCATCAGAAACTGTATTATTGAAACAGGAGAGGTAAACTATTACCCAAAAACAATTGATTCTCTGCTAAACCAATTCTCAAGTGACGAAAATACCACGAGCAACCAAAATATATCAATCAATAAATTTATTTTAAAAAACTATATTTTAAATATTTACGATAATAAAAATAAACTATCGATAAAAATAGACGTAAATAATTCTCTTATTTTTATGAATTTAAAAGATGGAAAAATACATTCATCAATTAAAGCAGATTTGGCAAGTTTATATACCGAAGGGTTTCAAATCAAATATCCAATCAATATTCAACTAAACATCGATAAAACAAAGAATCGATGCATAATTGAAAATCTTGAACTAGACGTAAATAGAATTTCTGTAAAAGCAAATGGTGAGGCTAACCTTGAAAGCGGTTCTGTTACCCTTAATTATAGGAGTAAAACGTTTAATATTGATAATCTGCAGGAAATATTGTCAATAAATTATAACGATTTAAGAATTAAGGCCAAATCGACAATTTCGGGTAAAGTTGAATTTAACTTTAACAATTCAAAAGTTGACAATCTGATTGTTAACCATGTTTCTAAAGGAAATATTCATTTAAAAGAAAACAACTTTATTGTTAACGAATTGGTGGGAAAAACCCAGTTTACTAATAATTTCAACAACCATATCACAAGCATAAGCAAAGCAAATATTGAATACGATAATATAAGCACAATTCTATCGGCCAGAATAAAAGGATTTAACAATCCCGTAATACTTACAGAAGGATTAGTAAAACTAAACCGATCTAAACATTCTTTTATGGACAAAAAGTTCACAATTAGTGCTTCCGGAAATTTTAAAGCATTGTTAACCATAAAACAGACACAAGAGCGTATAGATATAGTGTATCACAATGCAAGCGGTTTAATAAATTTCGATATTGACGCCATTGATGGTATTGACAAAATATCAGATATAAAAGGAAGCGTTGACTTTAAAGAGGATATAACTATTAAATCAACAGGAAATATTGATAAAAAACCATTTAAATTAAACATCCACCAGAATAATTTTGTAAGTGTCTTAAACAATAAAATATCGTTAAACCCAGAAATTTCGGTTGATGCCGAGGAGATGGATGTTTCCTACATCACTGAAATAATATGCAACACTACAGAGACCAAAGAAACCAAGCCCAATAACAACACATATAGAGTAAAGGTTGATTCAAAAAATCTAAAATACATGAATTATACCTTTCAGGATGTTCATTGCGGAATGCTTTTTACCAATAATACTTTTGAAATTCAAAACTTTACTGGGCAAGGTTTTGATGGTTTAATAAGTGGAACAATGTTAAACTCTGAAAACAAATATTTTATAAAAACAGATTTTCAGGGAATGGATATATCAAAATTATTTAACCATTACGACAATTTTAAGCAAACAATAGTTACACACAATAACATAAGTGGAAACCTGTCGGGTGCAGCAATTCTTAACTTTACTACCAACAACAAGGGCGAGATAGATATGCCTTCTATAAAAATGGAGTCGGACATCACCATAAGCAATGGGAAACTAACGGGGATGAATAAAATTGAAAAATTATCAAAATGGCTGAAGTTGGACCAAGTAAAGTCGATAGACTTTAAAACACTCAAAAATAAAATTGAAATTAGTGATGGTTGCGTGAAAATCCCTAAAATGGACGTTCTTTCTAATGTTGTAAATATGCAACTCTCAGGCGAGCATTATTTTGCTGGAAATTTTACCTACTTGATGAAAGTAAACTTCAGCCAGGTTCTCTCACGTCGATTCTTAAACTCATCAGCCACAAACGATAACGAGCATGCAACGGATGGTTCAATAAATCTTTACCTTAAACTATTTGGCGATAATAATAACTATGAGGTTAAACTCGATAAAAAATCATCGTTCGAGAAAATTAGGGGTAATATACAGGCTGAGGGTAAAACATTGAAAGAGATTTTTAGGGAAGAATTTAATCAGATCACAAAAAAGGATACTATATTGAAAGCGAATAAAGATAGCTCCTTGAGCAATAAAACAAAATTCAACATAGAGTGGGACGAATACGACACGCTTAACGTTGATAACAACTAGACTTTTGAATTATGGTATTTACAAGGGTTAAAACAAACTTCATACTGTTGATACTGGCTGGTTTTATTGGCCTTTCAACAATTGTTATTACAAATAGGTTTGTACGTCAACTTTCGTTTGAGGAGAAGAAAAAAATTGATTTGTGGGTTGCTGGTATAAGAGAACTAATCAACCTTACCGATAACGAAAAGGACTTTACCTTTGTTTTTGAGGTTATTCAGAATAATAGCACGGTGCCTGTTCTTCTAACTGACGAAGAGGGAAATGTTCTATCGTACAGAAATATTGACAAGGAGCAGTTTAAGGATTCAATATCAACGGCAAGGCTAATTGAAAGAATGAGAGCAGAGCATGAGCCTATTGAAATTAACCTACTCCACGATGTAAAAAATTACGTTTACTATATGGATAGTACTACTTTAAAAAAGTTATCGTACTACCCTTATATTCAACTACTAATAATCATTCTTTTTGTGGTGATTTCTTACTACGCCTTTAGTCAATCGCGCAAGGCTGAACGCAACGGTATCTGGGTTGGTATGGCAAAGGAAACCGCACATCAACTAGGAACGCCAACATCATCATTAATGGCTTGCTTAACAATGCTTAGGGAAAATTCGCCTAACGATTTAGTTTTAAACGAACTTGAAAAGGATATTCATCGACTTGAAATAATAACCGACAGGTTCTCTAAAATTGGCTCTGCTCCTAGTTTAAACAAGAATAACCTTGTTGAAATGCTCGATAAATCAGTGGAGTATTTACAGACTAGGGTCTCTAAAAATGTTGTTTTCCAAAAAGAATACGCCATTAAAGAGGCCATAAACATTCCACTAAATGTAACGCTCATGGAGTGGGTTATCGAAAATATTGTAAAAAATAGCGTGGATGCTATGAACGGTGTTGGAACACTTACTTTCAATATAATTGACAATACACAGGTTGTTTTTGTGGATATTGTTGATACTGGCCGAGGTATTCCAAAATCTAAGTTTAAGGATGTTTTCCGCCCAGGTTACACCACAAAATCCAGAGGTTGGGGTCTTGGATTAACCCTATCGAAGAGAATTGTAGAGGAGTACCATAATGGTAAAATATTTATAAAATCGTCGGAAATAAATAAGGGAACTGCTTTTAGAATAGTTTTACCAAAAAAATAATAATCTAATTAAAATCAATTTATTATGAAATCAAAATTAACTATTTTATCAATTGTACTTTTGGTATTTACTTCGTGTCAGAACAATAAAAGCAAAAATCAATATGTAAAACTTACGGAAGAGCTGGAAAGTATCTTTGAAACTGACCAATCACTCAGAATGATTGTTGATTCTGTTGAACAAAAGTATGGTTTTGAATCTAACGAAACTCAAAGTATTTGGCAGAAAATACATGAAAACGACTCGATTAACCTCATAAAAATTGATTCCATAATTAGCAAATACGGTTGGCTTGGAGTTGACAAGATTGGAGAAAAAGGAAATGCTGCATTATTCCTTGTAATACAGCACTCGGATTTAAAAACTCAAGAAAAATACCTACCGATAATGAAAGATGCTGTAAAAAAAGGGAATGCAAATGGCTCTGAGCTGGCTCTTCTTATTGATAGAATAGAAATGTTCAACGGACGACCTCAAGTTTATGGTTCCCAAATACAGTATATCGATGGAAAATATGCGATTTACAAGATTATTGATGAAAAGAATGTAAACAAAAGACGCTCAGAAGTTGGATTGCAACCACTAGAAGAGTACGTAAAAATTTGGAATATAGATTATAAGTTACCAGAATAATTAATTACGGAACAGGGTCGTAACCATGACCACCCCAAGGATGACAGCGCGATACTCGTTTTATTGTCAACCATAATCCTTTGAAAAAACCATGTTTCTTTAACGCTTCTAACGAGTAAGAGGAACAAGTAGGTGTGTATCTGCAACTATTTGGAAAGTATGGTGATATGAATATCTGGTAGATTTTTACCAGTAAAATCGGTATATAGGCCAAAATCCTAGTAATAAATCGCCATATATCATTTATATATTTCACTATCTATCAAATTATTAAACTACTCCACCTTTAACTTAGTCTTCAGTTTGTGGAGTAACTCGTTTACAGATTTTTCTATAACGGGAGTCTCAACAATATCCTTCGATACAAAAATTAACGCAATATCAACCCTTTTGTTCTCTGGAATGCTATCGAAAATGGAATGAACATTTAACCTAAAAACTTCACGCATACGCCTACGAATAAGATTTCGTTTAACTGCACGCTTAAAACTCCTTTTGGATACTACAAACATCACTTTATAAACGGCTTCATCGGTTGCTACATCGGTTAAACGGTAGGCCATCTTAATAGGATAATAGAATAGAGAACTTCCGCCATTGAATAGCGCAGAAATATCCTTTTCGTGTGATAGTATATTATTTTTCCTAAGAAAAAATCTCATAAAAAAACAGGGGATTTATTATCCCCTGATATTATTTTGTTTTTTTGGTATATTCCTTCAAGAAAACATCGATTGCGTGGGTCATACTCGGACAGGATGGCGTAGGTGCTGTTACATCGAGCCTTAAACCTGCATCCTTAACTGCTTTGGCTGTACTGGCACCAAATGCGCCAATAACAATCTCCTTTTGGTCAAAATTTGGAAAATTATCGTGAAGCGATTTAATCCCGTTTGGACTGTAAAAAACTATCATCTCGTAAGGAAAATCATCCCTTAAATCGGATAAATCGCTACTAACGGTTTTATAGAAAATAGCCTTGGTGTACTTAATCTTAGCCTTATCGAGAGATTTAGGTATTTCGGGCTTATGAACATCCGATAGGGAAAGTAAATACTTCTCCTCCTTATGTTTTTGCATAATCTCAAGCAAATCTGCAAAAGTGTTGTTACCGTAAAAGATTTTACGTTTCCTGTAAACAATATACTTCTGCAGGTAAAGAGCTATAGACTCTGTAATGCAGAAATATTTCATTGTTTCGGGAACTGTAACTCTAACCTCCTCGCAAATTCTAAAGAAATGATCCACTGCTGTTTTGCTGGTAAAAATAACCGCAGTGTGTTCCAGAATGTTAATTTTTTGCTGCCTAAATTCCTTAGAAGAAACACCCTCTACGTGAATAAAGGGTCGGAAATCAATCTTCAAACCATACTTCTGAGCTAACTCCATATAAGGAGATTTCTCGTTCTGTGGCTCGGGTTGCGAAATTACTACTTTTTTGATTTTCAAGGCCCTAAAGTTTTATTTCAATCTCACTCTACATCCTTTGTACCTGCAGGTAAAGTATAATTACAGGTACAATTTCAAGGGCACAAAGGTATAAAATGAAATACAAAAATGAAACACTGTTTTTAAGAAACAATGAAAGTATTCTTATAAGTCTGTATATCAATATAATAACAAACAAACCAGCTGAACAATAAAGTAAATAACCTGACATTGGAGCATTGATATAGAATACAATTAAGGATAAAGGGAAAAGAACAAAACCTCCTCCACGAATTGCAATTAAAGTATCAAAGTAAAGTTTATGTGTAAATAATTTATCAGGAATAATCAGCTCTATTGATTTATGCAGTATGTAGAAATAAACACGATAAGCAAACAGCGCTCCGAGTATTATTGAAAACAGTATTATGCTAGCCCAACCGCTCGTGCTTTGACCACCCAAGCCACCAATGAAACTAAATGTTAAAAAGGATAATGTGATGATAGCAATGGTATCGAGCAGCAAGAGTAAACGTTTGGTGGGAACATTAAGGTCGGCAACAAATTTTTCTACAACGTAGGCGTAAATTAATCCTTCAAAAAATTTACCGAGATATTTTGAATAACGGACAAGAATGGCAACGAACGAAACAAGACCAATTAAGAAAGGAATTATAAATAAATCGTTGGTTGGATTTTGTTTTAATTCCTTTGGATGTATCCAACCCTTGGAATTCTGAACCTCAGTTGATGATTTAAAAACTGTTTTAACTTCAACTACTGGTTTCACAATCTGTTTGTCGATAATATAACACTCGTTATTTAAAGTATTAAGTGAATTATACTGATATATAAAATTATCGTACAAATTATTATGCGCATTTTCTTTTGAGTTAATGGAATAATTTGCAGGGATATAATTTACCTGCAACAATGATTCCTGCGAAACCGATGTGCTATCCTTTAATACTGAAGACGAAGTAAGTGCCATAAACCAAAAATTGATACGCAAAAGTATCTATTATTTGCTAAAATGCGATAGTAGTATATCGGCTTTCTTTTCGCCGATAAGCGAAATTAATTCTTCTCGTGTTGCTTTCTTAATTCCATCTATAGATTTAAAGGTGGAAAAAAGTTGTTCAACTGTCTTAGGGCCAATACCGTTAATACCATCCAACGATGAAGATATAGCACCTTTGCTGCGCCTCGAGGTGTGATGCTTTACCCCAAAGCGGTGTGCCTCGTCGCGGGCTTGCTGTATTACTTTTAGCGTTTCGGAACGCTTGTCGAGGTACAAAGGAACAGAGTCGCCGGGAAAGTATATTTCCTCCAAACGTTTGGCAATACCAATTAATTTTATCTTTTCGGATAAACCTAATTCATGAATACTTTCAAACGCTGCACTAAGCTGACCTTTACCGCCATCAATAATAACCAACTGAGGCAATGATTGGTTCTCGTCAAGCAACCTTGAGTAACGTCGATGAACAACCTCTCGCATCGATGCAAAATCGTCGGGTCCTTCTACAGTTTTAATATTGAAATGCCTATAATCGCGCTTTGAGGGTTTGGCATTTTTAAAAACTACACAGGCTGCAACAGGGTTTGTACCCTGTAGGTTGGAGTTATCGAAACACTCAATATGCTCAGGAAGTGCAACAAGATTTAGGTCGTCCTTAATTTTCTGAAGCAAACGGTCAACCTTGTTTTGAGGATTCTTTAAGTCGTCGCGTTTAATTAACTCATCAATGTATGCAGCGCAATTTCTTAAACTCAAATCAACTAAATTCCGCTTCTCCCCTCTTTGTGGCGCTGAATAATTGAGATTATCGATAAGAAAATCGGGCATAATATTCACGATAACATTCTTTGAAGTACTTCGCAAACGACTTCTTATTTCTGTAATTGCATACGATAGTAGTTCCGGCAACTCCTCCTCGAGCTGGTTTTTTAACTCCAAATTGTACGATTGAATTATAACACCAGAACTCACATTGAGGTAATTCACAACATTAATTCCATCTTTCTGTAAAATTGTATAAACCTCAATATCTTTTAATTGAGGATTTATAATTGTAGTTCTACTTTGAAATCGGTGCAAAATATCTATTTTATTCTTGAGCATCTGTGCTCGCTCAAATTGATAGTCTTCAGCAAAGCGTTTCATCTCCTGATTCAACCATTTAAGCACATCGGAAAGATTACCTTGCAGGATTTTTTTTATAGCATCGATATTCACTCTGTAGTCAGCCTCCTCTTGGAAGCCAATACATGGTGCCAAACAATTTCCAATTTGATATTCCAAGCAGGGCTTGTACTTTCCTTTAGCAATCATCTGTTGCGATAGATTAAGGCTGCAGGTTCGTAAAGGGAAAAGACTCTTTGTTAAATCAAGTAGCGTTTTAACAAGCCGGCCCGAGGTGTATGGCCCAAAATAAATACTTCCATCCTCAATATAATTCCTTGTGCTGAAAACACGAGGGAAAGGCTCATTCTTTATGCAAATCCAAGGGTAAGTTTTATCGTCTTTTAAAAGAATGTTATACTTGGGCTGATGCTTCTTAATAAGAACATTTTCGAGCAAAAGAGCATCGGATTCGGAATCTACAACAACAAACTTAATAGATGCAATTTTACGAACGAGCGTTCGCAACTTGTTGTTGGTTTGATTTGTCCTGTTGAAATACGACGAAACACGTTTCTTTAAACTCTTGGCTTTACCAATATAAAGCAAGTTACCCTCGTTGTCATAAAATTGATACACCCCAGGTAATTCTGGCATAACTCTAACCGACTCCTGAACGGATTCCGTAATCATAAATATCAACCTTTTGTAAAGGTAATCGCTAATTAAAATTTAAATATCAACTAAATAAAAAGTTCTGTATAGTTAAACTTATCTACATCAAATAATCCTGCTGGGGTTATTTTAAGATGTGGAATTACTGAAAGGGACATAAACGACATCGTCATAAATGGTGCTTTAAGCTTGCATCCATCTGCAATTACCTTGGAGTTTATTTTCTCGTAAGAGGCTGCGGCAATCTCGGCTGTAGAATCTGTCATTAAACCGTAAACAGGAAGAGGTAGACCGTGTAGTTGTTCTCCATCAAAATAGCAAACCCCTCCTCTATTCTTAATAATGAATTCCAAGCATTTCTCAATTGATGCATTATCGCAACCAACAGAAATGATATGATGACTGTCGTGAGCTATGCTCGCAGCAATAGCTCCCTTCTTCATTCCAAAACCCTTAATCAAACCAACAGATAGTTCGTTCTCCTTGTATCTACTTAACACAGCAATCTTCAAAACATCTTCCTTAAGATTGCAACTTAAAGTTTCAGCTTCGTTATTTACAACTACCGTATTAGTAATCAGCTCATCATTTATAACCTCAATTGCCTTTACCTTGCTTGAAGCCACCTTTAAAATCAAATTTGAAGAGTTAAAACTGGTTGGAAAAACATAATTCAATGAAGAATATGACTTCGTTAAACTTTCTTTTGTTTCTAAAACATCTGCGCCATTAATAAATGTATTCTGAATATTGAGGTTTTGAAGATTATCGACAACTAGGAAATCGGCAGAATCGCCCTCCTGCAAAAGGCCAACATTCAACTTATAATGATTAACAGGGTTAACAGATGAAACCTGCAACACGTCAAAAACATCATAACCTAGAGCCAAAGATTGCTTAACTTTTAGATTGATGTGACCATGTAACAACTCATCGGGATGACAATCGTCGGTACAGAACATTAAGTGTTTACTATGCTCCTTAATTAACGGATGAAGTGAGCCAAAATTCTTGGCAGCGCTACCATCGCGAATAAGAATTTTCATTCCCAACTTAATTTTCTCCAAGGCCTCCTCGAGTGTGAAACACTCATGGTCAGTTGTAATTCCTGCAGAAACGTAGGATTTAAGTGCATCGCCGCTCAACCCGGGCACATGACCATCCACGGGTTTATTTGCAGAGTGTGCTTTACCGATAATCTGCATAACACTCTCCGATTTATATATAACACCAGGGAAATTCATCATCTCAGCAAGAAAATATATATCATCCTTCTTCATTAAACCTTCAATAATCTCTGGGGTGAATGGTTCAAAACACTCATCAAAGGGAGACGCAGGAACACATGAAGGAGCCCCGAAATAAAACTTAAAATCAGAACCCTTGGCATCATTTATCATAAACTCCACGCCCTTTACACCTGCTACATTGGCAATCTCATGCGGGTCGGTTACAACTGCAACAGTACCATGCTTCACTGCGGCCTTTGCAAAATTAGACGGTGTAAGCATAGAACTTTCGATATGAACGTGCGAATCTACAAATCCTGGTAGAATTATCGGATGTTTTATACTCGAATCCTTTTCTATTTTCGCTATTTTTCCATTCTGAATTCTTAGGGTTGCGCCAAACGATTCCCTTTTAATTGGGTCGAAAACAACCCCAGTAACAGTAAAATTTGTACTCATAATTAAAATATTTTGAATAAATAATAAACTATATTACAATACAATAACCAAAATCACCTGCACCAATAAAGAAAATGTTCCACGTGGAACATTTGTGTAAAAAATTCTAAAAACCGCGACGTTCCACGTGGAACATTTAAAGTTTTAATTTAGCTATCTGCCAAAATATACTAGCAAAACATTAATGTCGCTAGGAGAAATGCCAGGTATGCGCTTGGCCTCCCCTATTGATTGTGGTTTATGTTTTGTTAATTTTTGGCGCGCCTCGGTGCTCAATGATTCAAGTGTGTTAAAATTAAAACTTAATGGTATTGGAACGTGTTCTAATCTTGATATTTTATCGGCAATCAACTTTTCCTTATCGATATACCCTTGGTATTTTATCTTAATTTCTACAGCCTCTAAAACCTCGAGCGAAAGGGAAGCATCCTCTGTGTTTAATACATTAAGATGTTCCTGGATATCCTTTAAACTTATCTCGGGCCTGATAATTACATCGAAAAGTTTCTTCTTTTGAGTTAATGGTGAACTATTGTTGTTCTCAAAGTACTGATTAACTAAACTTGGTTCAATTGAAGTCTCCTGAATATATTGGTAAAGTCTATTTATAGTTTCGTACTTTCGAGTAAAACTGTCAAATTCTTCCTTGCCAATCATTCCCAACTTATACCCTATTGGCATCAATCTTTCATCTGCATTATCTTGACGAATCAAAATTCTGAATTCGGCCCGACTTGTAAAAACACGATATGGTTCATCAACTCCCTTTGTAATTAAGTCGTCAATCATAACACCAATATAAGCTTGGTCGCGATTTAAAATGAATGGCTCCTGATTTGTTATGGTAAGATGAGCATTTATACCTGCAACCAAACCCTGACCTGCAGCCTCTTCATATCCAGTTGTTCCATTAATTTGGCCTGCAAAGAATAAATTACTGATTAATTTCGATTCAAGCGTATGCTTCAATTGCGTTGGTGGAAAGTAATCGTATTCGATGGCGTAACCCGGACGAAGAATATTAACATTTTCAAACCCAGGTATTAGTCGTAAAGCCTTAAACTGAACATCCCAAGGTAGGGACGAACTAAAACCATTAAGGTACATCTCATAGGTAAACACTCCTTCGGGTTCTAAAAATAACTGATGCGAATCCTTACTTGAAAAAGTATTCACTTTATCCTCTATGCTGGGACAATACCTTGGACCTATTCCTTTAATACGACCCGAGAAAAGTGGAGAATCGTCAAATCCCTCCTTTAAAACCTCATGAACATTTTTATCGGTATGAACAATGTAGCAATGCTTAATTGGTAAACCTGTTTTAACATTTGAGTCGAACGAAAACTTTCCTAACGATTCACTCTCCTGAATAATCATTTTGGAATAATCAACAGTGCGGCCATCAATACGAACAGGCGTTCCTGTTTTCATTCTACCAGATTCAATTCCTAAATCCTTTAAGCGCTCTGTGAGACCAACAGAATTACTCTCCCCTATTCTACCTCCTGTAACATTTGTTCGTCCAATATGAATAAGTCCGTTTAAAAAAGTTCCGTTTGTTAGAATTACAGATTTACTTGAAAAGGTAATTCCATTCTTAGTTACAACTCCATTAACTGTATTGGAATCTTTATCGATTAAAACATCGATAACATCATCTTGCCAAAGTGAAAGATTTGGTATAGACTCTAAAAACTTACGCCATTCAATGGTAAATAAAAATCTGTCGCACTGTGCCCGTGGACTCCACATTGCAGGTCCTTTAGATTGATTTAACATTCTAAAGTGAATAGTTGTGAGGTCAGTTACCTTTGCTGTGTAACCACCAAGCGCATCAATTTCTCGTACAATTTGACCTTTTCCAATTCCACCAATGGCTGGGTTACAGCTCATTTGCGCGAGTTTGGTTAAGTCCATAGAAATTAAAAGGGTTCTAGAACCCATATTTGCTGCTGCTGCTGCTGCCTCGCACCCTGCGTGCCCTCCTCCAACAACTATAATATCGTAACTAATCTGCATAGCTATAAAAAATACTTAACGCTTCATCCTCCAAAACTCGCATTTGTTTCTGCTGCTTTGCTGTTTTGTCGGAAAATCCAACTAAATGTAAAACTCCATGAATTATTACCCTAAACAATTCATCGTTGAAATTTGTTTTAAATCGATGTGAATTATCTAAAACAGTGTCGATAGAAATAAAAATATCACCTTCCACTATATTGTCGTAACAATAATCGAAAGTGATAATGTCGGTAAAATAGTTATGATTTAAATATTGCTGATTTAACTCGAGGATGTACTGGTTTGAACAAAAAATGTAACTTACGTTACCTATCTTTTTCTGATGCAACTTTACTACATCGTTAATCCACTTTGAAACTTTTCTCTTTTCCTTTAAAACAAACTTTATATCTTGACTCTGATAATTTATAGGCATTTTAGATGTTAAAGATTAGTTCTACTTTTGTTCCTTTATCGTTGTAAACAATTTCGTCGGTTAACTTACGCATTAAAAATACACCGCGACCAGAAATATTCTCAATATTTTCAGGCATTGTTGGGTCCGGAATAGAATTAAAATCAAAACCAGGACCTTGGTCCTCGATAGCAATGGTGAGTTTACCATTTACAACTGTAAAATCAATCTTAACAGTTTTATTAATATCCAACTTATTGCCATGAACCATGGCATTATTAACTCCCTCGATTGTAGCAATTAGAATTTTTCCGTATAAATCGGAATGTATAGAATTAACTTCTGAAATTTCATCGATAATTTTTTCTACTTGATTAATTTCATCAAGCTTGCTCTGAATTATTAATGATTTATTCATTGTAAAATTTTTTATGTTAATCTTTATACTGAAAAAGAGCAAAAAAGTTTCACATTTACTTGCCTTTATAGCTAGGAATCCAGTTGGTTGGATTCTCTGTTGAACGTTCATTCCAAACCTCAAAATGTAGAATTCCAACTTTATCGTCGAGCTTGGCTACCTCACCTATTTTTTGACCAGTTCGAATTTTATCGCCAACCTTAACCTCAAGGTTTGCCAAGTTAGAATAAACACTCAAATAACTTCCATGACGAACAATAACTGCAAGACCACTTAAAGGCACATTAAATATCTTCCTTACTTCTCCATCAAAAATACAATATACGTTAGAATTTTTAGATACAGTTATATCGATTCCATTATTTTTAATTTTTACACCTTTTAAATATGGATGATTAGACTCTCCGTACGAAGCGGTGACAATACCATCCTTTACAGGTGCAGGCAACTTTCCGAAATTATCTTTAAACTGTTTGCTTAAAACAAAGTTGATTTCGTTTGTTTTAGAATCACTCTTAGATTTGCGTCGTGCTTCCTCTTCAATAATTTTCTTAATCTGATTAGCGATTGCTTCAGCCTTTTTCTTTTCGTTGGCTAAATCCTTTCGTAAATCCTTTTCCTTGCGTTTAATATCGTTCACCTTTTGAGCAAACGATTTTGACTCAGCAAGAAGTTTTGAAAGTTCATTCTCCTTCTCAATCTGCTTTAACTTTAAAAGTTTATGATTGTTTTGAAGGTTGAGTTTATTAGTGTGAACTGTTGAGATAAGCTGCTTTAACTCATCTATGCGACGCTCTTGATAACTGATAAGACTCTTATAAAACTTTACGCGTGTATAGGCTTGATTAAATGAACTGGAAGAAAGAACAAACATCATAAGCTCTACCTTATCCTTATTGCGAAATTTGGTTCGAAGTATAAAAGCAAGTTCCTCTCTCCTATCATCTATAACTAAATCTAAACTATCAATCTGATGCTGACTAAAAATTATTCTATCGTTTAAAAAATCGATTTCCTTTTCAATTTGTTTTATCAGGTCGTTCTTAAGTTTTATTCTGCTCTCGATTAACTTAAGATTGTTAACCGTTAAACTTTTCTCCTTGGAAGTTTCCTCAATTAAATTTGAAATTTTTGAAATATTATCCTCAATGTTTTTTCTGCGATTTGTTAAATCGTCAATAGACTGACTGTTTGCTGAAACATAAGAAATCATCAGCAAAAAAAACAATAGAGAATATTTAGGAAAGGAATTTATCATTTAACTCCGGTATGACCAAATCCTCCAGTTCCTCGAACAGTATCTGAAACAAACTCAACATTCTCAAGAACTGCTTTTTCGTACTTTGCAAAAATCATCTGACAAATACGCTCGCCTGGTTCAATTACAAAAGGTTCTGAACTTAGGTTGATAAGAATTACACCAACCTCGCCCCTATAATCGGCATCGATAGTTCCAGGAGTATTTAAAACTGTGATTCCTTTTTTTAGAGCTAATCCGCTACGAGGACGAATTTGCGCTTCGTATCCTTCTGGAATTTCAAGGTAAAGACCTGTCTTTACCAAAACTCTTTCAAGTGGTTTTAAAGTAATACTCTCGGAAATGTTTGCGCGCAAATCCATACCACTACTATGCTCAGTAGAGTAACTAGGATTTGGATAAAGTGAATCGTTCTTAATTTTTACAGTAATCATACTAAACCTTAATAAATCTATTTAAAATAGGAATGCTAATCTTCTCAGTTTTTATAAAATAGTAACCAAAATATAATAATGCTAAATTGATAAATACAACTGCAAAAATAGGTTTTGTAAAAAATAGAACAGTGGCAATAGAGAATATAGTTATAAACAAAATTGAATATTTTTTAAAGTGTGTTGTGTCAAACCAAATCAAGCCAGATTTTTTACCATCTCTATAACTTAAAAAATTCATAAATCCATAAGTGATAACCCTTGAAACTGCTGCACCATAAAAACCAATTAATGGTATTAGAATAATATTGGAGATAACAGTTATTGAAGCTCCTATTAGAGTGTACTTTATGCCATAAACAGTTTTATCAGTCAACTTATACCAAAATGATAAGTTAAAGAAAGTGCCGTTTAATATATTAGCAATCAGGAGAATAGGAACAACATATAAACCTGAACGATAATCTGGACCAATGTAATATTTGAAAACAGGCAAATTGAAGGTAACAAACAGAAAGATTATCAAACAAAACACAACAAAGTACTTCATGGCCTTGCCGAATACTTGAACAGAATCAGCTTTTCCTTGATTGTTAAAGAAAAAAGGTTCAGCAGCAAATCGGTACATTTGAGTGAAAAGAACAAGCAACACTGCTAACTTGAAGTTAGCGCTGTAAATACCAATTTGATAAAGGGCAGTGCTCTCATCGGGTAACATATACTTAAGGAAAATCCTATCAAACGACTCATTGGCTGTTCCTGCCAAACCTGCAATCAATAAAGGGAAAGAATATTTTAGTATCGATTTAAGTATAGTAAAATCGACATTGAATTTTGGGATTTTTGAATAAAACAACAACACTAAAACTGTAAGAGCGTTTTGCACTAAGTTTGAGAAGAAAATAAAGTAAACAGGATTTACATTAGGGAATAACTGCTGATGCTGTTCTGGCGTTAAAATCACATAACAGAAAACATTAAGCAGAATATTCACAACAACACCAAATATCTTTATTGCGGAAAAAACAATTGGACGATTCTCGCTACGCAACTTGGCAAAAGGTATTGCCATGAAAGCATCAAGAGAAATAATTAATCCTAGTGTATAAACGTACGATGCATCGTAAACGGTTCCTAGTGAAAGAGCAATGCTATCGGCAAAAACAAAAAAGAAAATTGAAGCAAGTGTTGATGTTAACAGCAAAAAGTAAAACAGCGTGGAGTAAAC
>JAEXVC010000032.1 GCA_023406715.1 Bacteroidota bacterium
GGGTGCTACTTTCCTTTTCCTCTCCATCTTTTGAGACTTTTACTGTGCGAAGATTTATTTCGGTTTTTACATCATCCAGAATTTTATCAAGATTTTCGATGTTGTAAGATTTTAACTTGCGGGTTTCTATCTCTTTCTCAAGTGAATTCTCAATATGCGATATTACATCGATTGAAGGCTGCTTTGGGGAATATATTGTGAGCCTTGGAGTAATTTTCTCCGATGTGCTATCAATTGCAAGTAGGGCGTAATATCCCAATTCTTCCAAGGAGTTTTTTAATTTATCGACAGGAGTATCGGTGATGTAACTGAACTTTAAATACTCGGTTTGAGGAACTGCATCGGCAAAATTTCCAGTATTGTCAATAATTGCAATGCTTTTTACATCGGTATCTTCCATTGTTGCTAGGTACGATGGCAGTACCATCATTGCAGCAAAGAAAAATGGAGTAAGCAGAGTTAGTATGATAAACGATTTTTTTCTAACCCTTGTCATAAACTCGCGTTGGAGTATAAGATATATCTGCTTCATTACTCTTATTTTTTAGGTTGATGAATTAGTTATTTGATAAACCGTGAGTTTTATTGTACTCGCTTACCACTTTTATAAAGATATCGTGCATGCTTGGCACAACTGGGTTGAACGATACAACTTCGGCGTGAGGAAGGATGCTTTGCAGCAACTTGTTGCTCTCAGCAGGGTTTGCTATTTTAACCTGTAGTTTAGGAACAGCGTTTTCGATGTTATTGTTAATAATCTCGAACATTCCGCCAATATTATTTGCAATATTGTCGTAGTTGCCACGGTAGCCAACCTCAAAAATATTGCTACCGTAGTTCATCCTCACATTATCAATTTGTCCGCTAAGTATATTTTTTGACTTATTGATAAGGGTAATATGGTCGCACAAATCCTCCACGGTTGACATGTTGTGGGTTGAGAAAATAATGGTAGTTCCCTTTTTCTTCAGTTCAAGGATTTCATCTTTTACAAGTTGGGTATTTATTGGGTCGAAACCGCTGAATGGCTCATCAAATATAAGCAACTCGGGCTCGTGAATAACGGTAACCATAAACTGCACCTTTTGCGCCATACCTTTTGAAAGTTCCTCTATCTTTTTATCCCACCAGCTTTGTATTTCGAATTTCTCAAACCAATACTTTAGGCGTTTCATTGCATCGTTTCGGCTCAAGCCTTTAAGCTGTGATAGGAAGAGAGCTTGTTCGCCAACCTTCATCTTTTTATATAATCCGCGCTCCTCAGGCAGATATCCAATTTTGTAGATATCGTTGGCTTCAAGTTTTCGACCATCGAATAACACTTCACCTTTATCGGGGCCAGTAATTTGGTTGATAATTCTAATAAGCGTTGTTTTTCCAGCCCCGTTTGGTCCTAGTAAACCGTAAATGGAGCCTTTGGGGACTAAAATACTTACATCGTCGAGTGCAAGGTGGCTCGAATAGCGTTTTTCAATACCGTGTGCTTCTAATAGATTCATAGTTGGAAATATTTTTGTTGTTTCAAATTATTAGACTAAGAAAAGTTGGATTGTTACAATTTTGAGATAAATTTTTATTTTAAAGAGTAATCGGTTAAGATTCGGTATGAGAATAGATTTCCAAGTTCGTAATGCTCGCTTTTAATAATTCCAACATTTTTTGATATATAGGTCTTAAATACATCGTCACCTGAATTTGGTGAGTATTCAAAAACCATACAATTAAAGTCTCCTTTAGTTGTTTGTATAAGAGTGTTGGTGCTTTTGCAATGTATAGTTATGAGGTTAGATTCAAAAGTGTTGTCCTCGTTTAATATGATTTCGGTGTAGTCCCAAGAATCTCCCACTTGTGAGTTTAATTTATACATTATTGATGGTTCAATCAGAGTATCAATATCGGAGCACCCACCAATCAAAACAAAATTTCCCTCTTGATCATTATTTGCCAAGAAAAATGCTTCTGAAGAAGAGCCTGCCGCCCCGTATTTATAACCAGAAACTCCCTCTATAGTTTTTAAATCACCCACTTCGAGTGTTACTGATCCAGTGGTTTTATTATCTGCGTAAAAAGTGGAGTAAGTCCAGGTGTTGCCTTTCTTTATTGGGATTATGCACTCCTTTTCGCTTTCATCTTTCTCGCAAGCAGTAAATAATGTTGACGCGATTCCCAATGCTATGAAGATTAAAGTGATTTTTTTCATTTTTTTTTTTTTTTTTATTGATTTATGTTAATCAAAAGTACTGTTTTATATTATTTCTAAATTGATAAATTGTTAAAAAAGTCTGAGCGGTAAACGAATTAGAATAATTCATTGTAACCGCTCATCTTATGATTTGCAAAACAGTCTTCAATTACTCAAAATATCCTCTCATCCTTTCAAAAAACGATGTTTGTTCCTTTGGGTCGGGAGCAAAACTTGGCGATTTGGACATTTTTTCGATAACAGCCTTTTCGTCCTTGCTTAGGCTCTTTGGTATATAAACATTTATGGCAACAAGCAAATCGCCACGGTTGTAACTGTTAACCTCGGGTAATCCCTTTCCTCTTAGTCTTAAAATTTTGCCGGGTTGAGTTCCAGGCTCTATCTTGATTTTTACTTTTCCATCAATAGTGGGAATTTCAATTGGAGCACCAAGAATAGCATCGGGTATGCTAACACTTAGGTTGTATATAAGGTCGTTGCCATCGCGGATTAACTCGGGATGTTTCTCCTCCTCTATTATTACAAGCAAATCGCCAGGGACTCCGCCTCTACGTGCTGCATTTCCTTTGCCCGATACGTTAAGTTGCATTCCCTCAGCAACGCCAGCTGGGATCTTTATGGTGATAACCTCATTGTCGCGAACAACACCCTCGCCGCTACAAGCCTTACACTTGTTGTTAATTGTTTTTCCTTCGCCATTACAGGTGGGGCAGGGCGATGTGCTTTGCATTTGCCCAAGAATGGTGTTGGTTACACGGGTAACATACCCGGAACCACGACAGGTTGAACAAGTGGTAAATCCCGATGAGCCTTCGGCTCCTGTGCCATCGCACGAGTTACAACTAACGTATTTGTTTACTTTGATTTTTTTCTCAACGCCATTTGCAATCTCGGAGTAGTTTAGCTTAACCTTTACCCGTAAATCGGTACCACGGGCAACGCGACGTCCACCTCGTCCCCCGCCACCACCAAATCCACCGAACCCTCCAAAACTGCCAAAATGACCGCCAAATATGTCGCCAAATTGCGAGAAGATATCGTCGATATTCCATTCGTGGGAGTATCCACCTCCTGAACTACTCATTCCAGCGTGTCCGAATTGGTCGTAACGGGCGCGTTTGTTGTCGTCACTTAAAACCTCGTAAGCCTCAGCTGCTTCCTTAAACTTCTCCTCTGCTTCCTTGTCGCCGGGGTTTTTATCGGGGTGATACTGAATGGCCTTTTGCCTGTAGGCTTTTTTTATTTCCTCCTTGCTGGCACTCTTGCTAACACCCAGTATCTCGTAAAAGTCTCTTTTTGTTGTCATAACTTCAGTTTAGCTTATTCGCCCACAACTACCTTTGAGAAACGCATTACCTTATCGTTAAGCATATAGCCTTTTTGCACAACATCAACAATTTTGCCCTTTTGCGCTTCGTCCTGAACAGGGAACTTTGTGATTGCTTCGTGTAAATCGGTATTTAGTTCCTGCCCAACGGCATCTATCTCCTTAACGCCTTTCGATTTTAGGAACTCGTTGAATTTATTTACAATTAACGATAGCCCATCTTTAACAGCATTTATATCGGTTGCAGTTTCAATTACTTTTAGGGCTCTGTCCAAATCGTCAACTACTGGAAGTAGGTCCTTTAGAACTTCCTCCGAACCATACTTTAAAATGTCGGACTTTTCGCGAAGAGTTCTTTTTCGGTAGTTATCAAACTCGGCCGAAAGACGAAGGTATTTGTCCCTCATATCTTCAAACTGACCTGCGAAATCAATAGTTTCTTCTTTTTTTTCCGCCTCAGGTTGAGTATTCTGCTCATTATTAATAATAATATTTTCTTCCGCTTGGGCGGTTTGAGCATCGTTTACCTCTGCTGTGCTTCTCTCCTCTGCCATCTCTTCGTTATGCTTATGTTTCTTACTCATAGCGCAATATGTAGTTTTTATTTGATTATCAATGTTCTTTTTTTGCAAACAGATTTAATCAAAAGTTGTTCCAATTAGCTGTTTGCGTCAAAATGGCACAAAGGTAGGAAAATGAATGGAAATAGATGATGTTAATATTGAAGAATTAACCCCTCAAGGGTTTTAAACCCTTGAGGGGTTAAATAAAAATAGCGTATCTGAACCGATACGCTATTTCCCTTTGTTCTAAACTTTAAAAACTATTTTTCTTTCCTTTTTTGCCATCGTCTTTTGTTTTCACAGGTTCATCAGGAGCAAACAATCCTTCGCGTGAAAGTAAATGGTCCAAATTTGCAACTCCGTAAACCACTATAGCAGTTACAATTGATGTGTGGTTTGAGTATTCAGCAGGGCATTTATCGTAAGTATCGCGCTCGGTATGCCAAATCTCTCCGTAACTAAAGTCGTATCCGTTGATATCCTCTGTTCCAAACTGGAACGTAGGAACACCCTTTACAATGAATGGAGCCGTATCGGTACCTCCTGGCGATTTAGGTTTTGGTCGAGGAGTTGCTTTGCGAACAGCGAATGGAAAATTTGGGTTGATTCCATTAATTGGCTTGCAAATGGTTTCAAAATCGCCTAACATTGCTTCCGGAACAGTTATACTTGTTGCAACAGTTGGGCCTCCATCGCGGTTAAACATTGCTGATATTTTATCCACTTTGTCGGTGTTGCTCTCAACCCAGGCAGTTGAACCTAAAAGGCCGAATTCTTCACCCGACCATAAGCAAACAAGAATTGTTCGCTTGGGTTTGCCTCCGGCTTTCATAATAAGCCTTGCTGCTTCCATTGCTGGGGCAACTCCCGAACCATTATCAACAGCGCCGGTTGCAACATCAAATGCATCGAGGTGACCACCCACGACAACATACTCATCAGGAAATTCAGTTCCTTTAATTACACCAATTACTGTGTGATAGGGGATAGGCCCTGGACGGAAATGGTTGCGTATATCAAACTCTAACTGGAAATACCTACGTTCCTTAACCATTTGCTCAATTATCTTATACTGATGCTCACCGAGTTTAATATCTGGCACTTTTGGGAGATTATCCCAAGTCATGTTTTCGATGTTTTTTCTGTCGTATAGGGCGGTTATAGGAACAGGGCTTGATTGGATTATGCCAAGGATTCCTGCATCAACCATTTGTCTGTAGAATAGACCGGGTTCTTCAACCATAGGAAGAAGTTCCTTTTGCTGGCCATTTCTGTTCATCCAGTTCTCGCGGCGGATTTCATCATTTTTCTTTTCAATCTCAGCATTTTGGGCGATTATTGAATCGCGGCGAATGTTTGCCTTTTCAGAATAATCAATTGGCCAACCGGTATTTTTACCCGATACAAGTACCCAAGCACCGTTGAGTTTGCCTTTCATTCGGTCGAACTCACGTTTGGTTTTGGGTTCAATTAGAACGTGTCCGCGTTGAACTCCTTTTGTTCCAACAGTGTAGGAGGGTGTTGCAAAATGCAAGATTGTTCCATTTTCATCTAATAGTCTTCCAGACCAAGGTCCGCGGTTAAATCCAATGGGTAGCACACCTGTTTCGTGAAGTATAACATCCATTCCCCAATCCTTGAATTGCTGCGCAGCCCAAACAACGGCCGTTTCGTAATTGGCTGAGCCAATTGGTCTACCACCAATTCGGTTGGCAAGCACATCCAAGTGCTGCATTGTTTGATTGTCCGTTTGCCCAATTTCAATAATTTTTTGAACAATTGAGTCTGTTTGGGCTTTAGCTCCACCCGTAAAGAGGATTAAAAGCGATAATGAGATGCTAAAGAAAATATGTTTCATAGTTGAGGTTTTAGGTTATGTGGTTAGAGCAATTAGTGCTCTGAAGGTTTAATTTTAAAACAAAAAAGCACGGTTTAAACCGTGCTTTTTTGTTTTTAGAATTCGCCAAAACCCATAACAAAAGCAACAGAGAAGAAAGGTGTATCCCCTTTAAATTCTGGGTGCTTAGTTTTGGCTATAAAATTATATCCACCATCAAGTTTTACACTAAAGTAATATTTTCCATAGTAATTATAAAAGTTTGGACGGGTGAAATCTTTGATTTTAATCTCAGCATTCAGGCCAAACCCATAAGTAAACGAGTTAAATACTTGAAATTCTTTTTCGTCATCTTCTGGCTCATACCTCTTGCTTTCCAGAAAACTTCCCGATATAGATAAGTAAGGTGCCAAATGAAATCTGTCGTCGCGCACAAAGAAGTATCCCCCTTTTAATCCCGCATTGAGGTAGTGAAAGGTTTCGTTTTCTTTAAAATCAAGCGTTTCAGAACCAGAGGTTGCAGAGAAAGGAACCTTAAGTTTTAACCCCGATGCGTTTAGATAGAGCGATGAAAATACATTGCCTACATTTATATCCATTGATATATTTACTGAAGCATTTGGTCGGAAGTTGTCGGCGAGTTTGCCTGTGGTTAAAACCATTCCCGAACCTATAGACCAAGCATATGCAAATTTTAGCCTAACGGGAGGTAGGTAGTGTTTTACAAAGTAACTGTATTTTGAAGGATTGAATTCAGCATTGAAATCCTTGAGCATTTGGTTGTATTGCTCATCTGTTTGGCCTGTTTTAAGGAGGTGTATTAGTATTTCATTGATTTTTCTGTTTTCAATATCAACTACGTTATTCTGATTATCAACCATTAATGAATCACTTCTTTTGACAATTAAATCGTATAGGTTCTTTGATATAGGCGAAAGATTAGGAGGAGTTGTTTTATTGTACTCATTTCCTAATTCAGTCATTAATTGGCTAAGTTTAAACCAATCGCAAATCAACAAGTTGATATAAATTTCTTCAGTATAGTTAAAAGCACTGTAACTTTTCTTTGATGTAATATCATTTAAGTAATCGAAGATTTCCTTTGCTTTTAGATTGTCGTTTTCCTCTACTTTTTTTATCAATAACTTTCGTCCGTTGTTTACAATTAACTCCGTGCTGTCAACAAATGCTCTAATTTCTTGGTCTATCTGGGCTTTAGCACCAATAAATAGAAAAGCACAGAAAAATATGCTGATGGAAAATCTTTTCATTTTAATATATCTTTTCTGAGTTGAATCTACTAACTTATTCTTCTAATATCTGCCCCAATTGCATTTAGTCTTGCATCAATGTTTTCATAACCTCGGTCAATTTGCTCGATATTGTGGATTACGCTTTTGCCTTCAGCGCTTAGAGCTGCAATAAGGAGTGCAACACCAGCACGTATGTCAGGTGAGGTCATTATAGTTGGGCGAAGTTTCACTTGGCGGTTATGACCAATTATAGTAGCACGGTGAGGGTCGCAAAGAATAATTTGAGCACCCATATCAATTAGTTTATCAACAAAGAACAGGCGGCTCTCGAACATCTTCTGGTGAATTAGCACCGAGCCTTTGGCTTGTGTAGCAACCACTAAGAATACGCTAAGTAGGTCGGGAGTTAATCCTGGCCATGGTGCATCGGCAATGGTAAGGATTGAGCCATCAATGAAAGTATCAATCTCGTAGTGTTCCTGCGAAGGAATATGGATATCGTCGTTAATTACCTCAAAGTTAATTCCCATCCGTCGGAATGCGTCAGGAATAATTCCAAGGTTTTGGTACGAAACATTCTTAATGGTAATATCGCTATTGGTCATTGCTGCAAGACCGATGAATGAGCCTATCTCAATCATATCGGGCAGAATGGTGTGCTCGCAACCGTTTAAACTTTCAACGCCCTCAATGGTAAGTAAATTTGAGCCTATGCCGTTTATTTTTGCTCCCATACTCACAAGCATCTTGCTTAGCTGCTGTAGGTAAGGTTCGCACGCTGCATTAAAAATGGTGGTTTTGCCTGCTGTTAGCACTGCAGCCATTAGGATGTTTGCGGTTCCTGTAACAGAGGCCTCATCGAGGAGCATGTAAGCACCTTTCATATTTTTCCCCTCGATGGTGAAAAAATTATCCTGCGAATCGAAGTTGAATTTCGCACCTAACTTCTCAAAACCAAGGAAGTGCGTATCAAGCCTACGACGGCCAATTTTGTCGCCCCCGGGTTTAGGAGCATAAGCTTTACCGTAACGGGCAAGTAATGGTCCAACAACCATTATTGAACCGCGAATAGCCGCTGCTTTTACCTTGAAATCCTCAGTTGTAAGGTAATCGATATTAACGTTGTTGGCTTGAAAAACACACTCCGAAGGACTTTTGCGGTTAACATCTACGCCCATGCCTTGGAGCAGTTCTATCAACTTATTTACATCCCTGATGTTGGGAATGTTTTTTATGGTTACTGGCTTTGGGGTTAAAAGTACTGCGCATAGAATTTGTAGTGCCTCGTTTTTTGCTCCTTGTGGGTGAAGTTCGCCTTTAAGGCGCTTGCCCCCATAAACCTCGAATGTAGCCATAGTTATATTTTATCGTTTACGGTGTTGTTGATGTTGTTGGTGTTTTGGACGTTTATTTTTGAAATCTCTGTTATCAACCAGTTTTAAACCTGGAGCAATTTCAAGTTTTCCATTACTAAGCGTTTTCATATCCCTAAAGATGTCCTCATCAATAACAGAATCCTTATTCCAAGCAATGTTCGCTTTTTTCATCTGGTTAGCAATGAGTTGCTTGAGCGCATCCTTCTCTTGACCTTCCTCCATTTCAATGGCTTTCTCAATCATCAACTCAATTACACGACCGTAGTGCTTGTACTTTATAGGATTGTTGGGGTAAGGAATTTGTTGGGGTTTTTCCATGTATTCCTCGCGCGAAGGGATTGGGTACGGCGAATCAATATCCAATTTAAAGTCGGACATTATGAAAAGGTGGTCCCAGAGTTTATGCTTAAAATCGTTGATGTCGCGTAAATGAGGGTTAAGGTTTCCCATAATCCCAATTAGAGCTTTAGCCAAACGGTTTCGTTCATCCCTATCCTCAATCCCAGCAATGTAATCAACCATTTGCTGAATGTGTCTTCCGTATTCAGGTAAAACAAGCTTTTTGCGCTGTGTATTGTAATCCATTATTTGTGAATTGTGTGTTAAATGTAGAATAAATGTGCCAAATAAAAAAGAGGGTTTCGAAAAAGGTTAAGTCAGTCCCAATTTTCTGCAAAGCTAAACTTTAAAAGATGATTTTGCAAGGGTAATTTTTATGTTGATAAAACCTATAAGCAAAATGCTAGTATGGAATACCGTACTGTTTCATTTTGTTATAAAGGGTCTTGCGGTCGATGTCGAGTAGTTCTGCAGCTTTGCTTTTGTTGTATCGGACTTTTTCTAGAGTTGCCATTATTAATTCATACTCGGCTTTCTCCTTCATATCCTTAAGATTTTCGACCTCCGCTTTCTTGAAGTCGGTTGATGCTTGGTTTTCTTTTCGGATAATTTCGGAAGGGAGGCTAGTTAACGAAATCATTGAACTCTGCTCAAGTAAAACTGCTCTGCGAATCACGTTCTTTAATTCACGAAGGTTGCCAGGCCAGCTGTAGTTCATCAGGATGTCCATTACATCTGAGTTGAATCCATTGATAGTTTTGCTTAACTCTCGGTTGGCTTGGTCGAGGAATGTTCTTGCAAATATCAGTAGGTCCGATTTTCGCTCGTGGAGCGGGGCAACTCGTATGGCAAATTCGTTTAGTCGGTGATAAAGGTCTTCGCGGAAAGTGCCGTGGTTAACCATGTCGAGCAGATTCTCGTTTGTGGCAACAATAATTCTCACATCAACGGGTATTTCCTTGCTGCTTCCAATGCGCTTTATTTTACGTTCCTGTAATGCTCTTAGTAGGTTTACCTGAACATCATAGGGTAGATTTCCAATTTCATCGAGGAAAAGGGTTCCTCCATTGGCCACTTCAAATTGACCTACCTTATCGGAAATGGCTCCTGTAAACGATCCTTTAATATGCCCGAAGAATTCACTTGCAGCAAGTTCTTTGGGTAAAGCCCCACAGTCTATAGCAACAAATGGCTTGTTGGCTCGTTTGCTCTCGCGGTGGATTTGCCGTGCAATATATTCCTTCCCAGTGCCGCTATCGCCATGAATAATAACCGATATATTTGTTGGAGCAACAATGCTGATATATTTATTAACCTGCTGGCTATAATCACTATCTCCCTTAATAAAATTAAATCCATCAGTTTGTGCTAATGATTCAGATTGCTTGGATTGGGAGTCAGAAGGTACTAATGCATTGTTAATGGCCGCTAAAATTTCATCGGGGTTTATGGGTTTGGTAACATAATCGTAAGCACCCTGCTTAATGGCATTAACCGCAAGGCGGATATCGGCATACCCTGTCATTATTATAACAACGGTAGATTGTAATTTTCGCTTTGCTTCAACCAAAACATCCAACCCACTTTTCTCAGGTAACCTGTAATCCGATAGCACAACATCGTACTTATTTGCACGAATTAGCCTACTAGCCTCATCGAACGAGAAAGCCTCGTTAACCTGATGTCCTTGCTTTGTAAGGTAGGTTTTAAGCATTAAACAAAAGGTGGAATCGTCGTCCACTACCAGAATCTTAGCCATTTATTCCAACAAGTTGTAAAATCAATTGCTAAGGTAGATACTTTTTATAAAACATTCTGTGGTTTGTAATATTTTTTAACCTGAATTAATCATTGGAAAAATTATTAAGTCGAATTTCAAAAGTTATGACTTTTACAATTGTTACATTTGCACCGCAAATTTTAAAGTATATGCAAGAGAATAGTGTTAGTAAGAATTTGGTGTTGATTTTAGTGATGATAACCTCGTTTATCACACCATTTATTGGGGCTGCGGTTAATTTGGCTTTGCCAAAAATAAGCTACGATTTTGATTTGAATGCGGTAGAAATGAGCTGGGTGGCTATGTCATATCTGCTATCGTCTGCAGTTTTTCTTGTGCCAATTGGCAAATTGGCCGATATTGTTGGTCGTAAAAGAATTTTCTTCTGGGGTAATATTTTGCTTGTGATAAGTTCTGCGCTTTGTGCATTATCTACATCTGGAACATTGTTAATTGTATTTAGGGTTATTCAGGGAATAGGTAGTTCAATGGTTTTTGCTACAGGTATGGCTTTGGTAACGTCTGTTTTCCCTCCATCGGAGCGAGGGAAGGCAATTGGATTAAATGTAACCGCTGTTTACATAGGACTCTCAGCGGCCCCAATAATTGGCGGATTTCTTATCTCTTGGTTTGGGTGGCATAGCTTATTCTATGTTCCAATCCTCATTGGTTTGCCTTCAGCCATTGCAACCCGTATTGCAATAAGGCACGAATGGGCTGAGGCAAAGAATGAGGAATTTGATTTCTTAGGAACTTTGATTTATATTCCTGCTATGACTGCTTTTATGTATGGTTTCTCTCAACTTCCAGATATGTTGGCCATTGTCTTAACTACAATTGGATTGGCAGGATTAATTTGGTTCGTATGGGTTGAGTTAAATGTAAAATCGCCAGTTTTAAATATTAGCCTATTCAAAACAAATAAATTATTTGCCTTTGCAAACCTTGCGGCACTTATAAACTATGCCACAACATTTGCCGTAACTTTTGTTCTTAGCCTTTACTTGCAGTATATAAAAGGGTTAAATCCTCGTGAGGCGGGAATGATACTTGTTACACAGCCCATTGTTATGGCGGTTATTGCGATTTGGGCTGGCAAATTATCCGATAAAACCGACCCTAGAATATTGGCCTCGCTGGGAATGGGTATATCTGCAGTTGGATTACTGATGCTTGTGCCTTTAAATGCTAGTACATCAACCTTGTACCTGATTGTAACCCTTGTTGTTCTGGGTTTAGGATTTGGGCTATTTTCGTCGCCAAATACCAATTCTATTATGGGTTCGGTTGATAAGCGCTTTTTAGGACTGGCTTCGGGAACAGTTGGTACAATGCGATTAACAGGTCAGATGTTAAGTATGGGTATTGCTGCATTAATAATTCAGGTTTATATAGGCAAGGATGCCATAAAGCCCAGCAATCATAGGGAGTTTGTCTGGGCAATAGAAACGGCATTTGTTGTGTTTGCTGCTTTAAGTGTTGTGGGTGTTTGGGCTTCGCTTAAAAGGGGGAAAGCGAATGGATAGTTTTTTAATTCTGTAAATATTTATTAGAGGAGAGTATATGGAATAAATAGGTCTGAGTTTTATACTATTTGTTGATGTTGTTGCTCGAGTTTTACTTTTCTGTGACATTGGCCATAAAACCTAAACTAAAAGAGTAATAGTTTCTGTATATGAAATTTTACATCTTGAAACAGTAAGCCTTTTGATAGTTATTTTCCTTTTATGAGTCCAATAGTGCAGGTTTTTGTTAATGTATCTAGATTTTGAATGTGTTCCTCATTAGAAAGGTGTTTAAGTATTTTTTCACAATAAGTTACCACTGATTGTTCATTGAATAATTCGACATTAAGTAACCCTATTTGAAGGATTGCAACGTTTAGTAATATGCTATTATGTAAGATTGGTTTATAAATCCATTCGTTCTCATTTTTTAATCCTGTTAGCCTCATTGTGTCAAAATGACCTTCGTCTGCCCTTGGGTGTACGTAGGAAGAACCTAAGTCATAACTTAATTTGTAAAGATATTTAAGGTCAATCTTTTTAAGGTAAGCCTCTATATCTGGCTCAATCCATTTTGTTTTTTCTTTCTTTAATCTTTCATATCTCTCTATTTGACTCTTTTCATCTTTTAAGAAATCGCGTTTAATATCATTGTTAAATTCTGGATAACTCCTAAAATTATTTCTTCTCTCAAAATTTTTCACATACGACCAATCATCAAATTCTTTATATAATTTGTTGTCAATTATGTACTTTAAGTAGACAAATCTTTCGACTAATGTTCGATAAAGTATTGTCGATTCACCAAATTGACGTGATTGTTGTAAAAGTAAAATCGAGTTAAGCAATGAAAAAGATTTTGCTATAAAATTTCTTATTATTATTTCTTTTATATCTAAGTTTTTCAGAGCAAAGAGATGTAGTGCTCCTTTTGTGAACTTTTCAATAGAATTGAAAATGTTTTCATATTCAGAATCCGACAGATTTATCATTTCAAATTATTATCAGACAACTCGATTTCATAACAAAATCATTCCTTCCAGTCGCCATTTTCCTTAATCACATTGATAAGTTCCTCAATAGCATTCTCCTCAGGTATATTCTTTTTTACAACCTCTTTTCCCTTGTACAATGTTATGCGGCCAGGTCCTGCGCCAACGTAACCGTAATCGGCATCGGCCATTTCGCCAGGGCCATTCACAACACAACCCATAACGCCAATTTTTAGACCCTTTAGCTGCGCAGTGGTGGATTTTACCCTTTGCAGCGTTTGCTGTAGGTTGAATAGTGTTCGCCCACATCCAGGGCACGAGATGTACTCTGTTTTCGAAATTCGTGTGCGAGCCGCTTGCAGAATGGTAAATGCCGTGGAGCAAATATCGCTATCAGCAATGTTTGGTGCATTAAGCATAATGCCATCGCCCAAACCATCGATAAGCAAAGCACCAATATCCGATGCCGATTTTAGTTGGAAATTTTCCTTGTCGTTATCGGAGTACTCCCTGTGCGCAATTACAGGTAGTTTTATTCCATTTTCAATAAGTTTTATAAATGCCGCACGCTGTTCTGCAAATCCATTGCTATTGTTTGTGCTTAAAATGATTGTTGCATTTATTTTCTTAAGCAATTCTATATTGACAGTATTCTTTAAATCAGAGTAGTCTAATTTTATCAATTGATAGTTTTTATTAACTCCTTGCTTTAAACTTTCAATTGATATGATACTGGAACTCTGAATAATTGGTAGTTGTTCTACATTGATTGATGTTTCAATCTGTGTACCACCTACAAAGAAATAATCAGCTGCAACATCCTTTCTTTCCCATCTATTGCTTTGTGTATTCAGAAACCATCCCCAGTTATTAAGTGTTTTCTCGTTGAAAATGGTTTGATTGCTAATATTCGCAATAACGATAGGTGGATTATTTGCCCCAATATTTCCTGCTGAAATGGTTTCTCTACGGGTGTATTCGAATGGATTGTATGGTAGTTCTTTAATATCTTCAATTGCTGGGTTGGATTTGCGGTTGTTGTAATACTCCACCAGTTTTTTTGCAACGGGTATCTCATATTCAGGCTCCTCAGTGAGCGATACACGAATTGTATCGCCAATACCATCTGCCAGCAGAGTACCAATGCCCACTGCCGATTTTATGCGACCATCCTCACCATCGCCTGCCTCGGTCACGCCAAGGTGTAGGGGGTAGTGCATACCTTCGGCATCCATCCTGTTTATGAGTAAACGTACGGCATAAACCATAACCCTTGTATTGCTCGATTTCATCGATATTACGATGTCATCAAACTTTAACTTCCTGCAAATCCGAAGGAATTCAAGCGCCGATTCAACCATTCCATCGGGGGTATCGCCATATCGGCTCATAATTCTATCAGAAAGAGAACCGTGGTTAACTCCAATTCGCATTACTACTCCACGTTCCTTGCAAAGGCTAATAAGAGGTATAAGTTTTTCCTCAATTTTTGCAAGTTCAACTGCATACTCTTCGTTGGTGTAGTTTACGTTTTCGAATTTGGCTCTGGAATCAACAAAGTTGCCTGGGTTTATTCTAACTTTATCAACGTGTTTGGCGGCTTCAATGGCAGCCGAAGGGTTGAAGTGAATATCGGCTACTAATGGGATATTATATCCTCTTTTTATAAGTTCCTTTTTGATATTCTCCAGATTGGAGGCTTCCTTAACTCCTTGTGTAGTAATTCGGACATATTCAGCACCAGCTTCAAAAGCACGAATACACTGCTCGGCTGTTGCAATGGTGTCGTTGGTGTTGGTGGTGGTCATTGTTTGAACCCTAATTCGATTGCTACCTCCAAGTGGTGTTCCTCCAACGTTAACCTCAATGGTTTTTCGCCTTACAAAGTCGTTTAGAGATGTGCAGTATTTATTGTTAGCCATTGCTTGCTCAATTTTATGCAAAGAAAAGTAATTTAAGCGATTAAGCCGGCGGTTTTTCGAAAATATCTTTTAGTTCTCAACCAGCTTTAGGTTGGCGTACTTTAGCAGAAGATTTTTTTGCCCAGCAACGTCAAATGCAACTGTTGCTTTCTTGTTGGGGCCTTCGCCTTCAATTGCTAAAATTTTTCCTTGTCCAAATTTTTCGTGATACACGTTCATTCCCTCCTTAAATGCATCGGGGAGGACAGTCTTTAGGTTTCCTTTAGGAGTAGAAGGTGCTGCCGCGGTCGTTTTTTGCTGAAATCCACCACTGGAGAATGTGTTTGTTTTCGAGGGTTGATTTAGCCGTGCAAAGGGATTAATCTTTTCGGTTTGTGTTCCTCTAAACACATTGGAAATATCGGCCGATGATTCCACGTATTGCTGGTCAATTTCATTGATAAATCGGCTTGGAGTACAGTTGTTTGGTGTTCCCCATTTGTATCGGGTTTGAGCGTACGAAATGGTAACTTTTTTTGCAGCACGAGTAATGGCAACATAAAACAATCTGCGTTCTTCCTCCAAATCGTCTGCAGATTGAGTTGTGATGCTCGACGGGAATAGATTTTCCTCCAAACCCGTTAGGAAAACATAATCGAACTCCAACCCTTTTGAGGAGTGGATTGTCATAACGCTAACCTTGTCGCGGTCATCAGGATTATCTGTGTCCAAATCGCTTAGCAAGGCCACATTCTCAAGGTAGTCAACCAAGGTAACGGTTCCTTCTTCGCCTTCTTCTTTGCGGGAATCTATAAATTCGCGAATACCGTTTATTAACTCCTCAATGTTTTGTAGGCGCGAAATACCCTCGGGCGATTTGTCTAACTTCAAATCATTCAGGATTCCAGAGCCATTCGCAATTGCATAGGCTGTTTCGTAAGCATCGGCGCTGTAAATCATAGCCTGATATCTACCGACTAACCCAGCAAAGTCCATCAGTTTCTTAACGGTTGGGCCTTTGATTCCGCTATTAACCGAGGGTAGTTTCTGAATAGCATTCCAAAGGCTAATCCCATTATGATTAGCAAGTTCGGTCAGATGTTGCATAGTGGTATCGCCAATTCCGCGGGCAGGATAATTTACGATACGTCGCAACGCTTCATCATCATTAGGGTTTACTGCTAGCCTAAAGTAAGCAAGCAAATCCTTAATCTCCTTGCGTTGATAGAACGATAAACTACCATAAACCTTGTAGGGAATGTTGCGTTTGCGCAAGGTCTCCTCAAAAATACGCGATTGAGCATTGGTTCGGTAAAGAATTGCAATATCGCTGTACTTGCAATGGTTTTGCTGGACTATATTAAGGATTTCCGATGCAACAAGAAAGCCTTCCTCTTGGTCAGTATATGAT
>JAEXVC010000025.1 GCA_023406715.1 Bacteroidota bacterium
CATACGGAGCACCGACTAAACGGGGATAGCCAGAACGACGCCTTTAAGCTCTGGTGAAATAACAAAGGATAAGGATTAGCTTGGTTGCTTTTCACCGGACTAGTCCCGACAATTAAGAAAAGCTAAGCATGTAGAAAGCAAGCTGGTTCCTTGTTTGGACGAGGGTTCGATCCCCTCCAGCTCCACAAAAACGAATTTAAATCAATGCAAAACGCTCTAAAACGTATGTTTTTAGAGCGTTTTTGTTTTTGAGTGACTCAAAATTCAAAAAAATACTATAGATGGAAAAGCCTAGCCATAAGGTGTCAAGAACTTTTAATTTTAATTAATAAAAGAATCTTATTCTGATATCTTTTTTGATAGCAGTGTATTATCTGCTGTTGGGCTTATTTTCATCTGTGGCTTTTGATCTCTATTCTTTAATAAAATTGATTTGCGGTTAACTTCTGTTTCAAGGTATTTGCCTAGTTCGTCTATACTAACGTTACCTTTTGTCTCATTTAACTTTTTAAGTAGAAAATAAGTGAATAACCCGTGTTGTTCCTCATCAAAACCCATAGATGCTTGAGTTCCGCTTGATGATGCGTAAACAACCATGTTTTCTCTTATATATTCTTCCTTAGGTCTCACTTTAACTCCACGCAACGTTACCAATCCTTCATTACGCGCTCCACCGCTAAAACATGCATCTAGAAAAACTAGAATTCTTTTAGTTGGATTTGCGCTTAATTGTTGGTATACATCTCCTAATTTAATAGCATACTGTATGGTGTTTCCACTAATATCAACTGGCATAATATAACTCTCGTGGCTAACTTCATCAGGCAATCCATGGCCAGCGAAAAAGAAAATAAGTTCAGCATCACCATTATAAGCTTTGGCTAGTTTTTCCATTTTACTAATTGCCTGTTTCATCTGACCTGCAGTTGCATTGGTATAAAGAAATATATTCTCGTTAGGTATTCCAATGGTTTTATTGAGGTATTCTTTAAAAACCTTCGCGTCATTTACTGCATAATCCACATTAACCTCGGAATTGAGGTCTGGCTGAAATGTTGAGTAATCTTCATTCCCGATAACTAAAGCAAAAGTTTTCGTTTTTTTTCTGGTTGTTAGTGGAATATTGGTATCAATGGCAGAGACTTTTCTTATATCAGGTTGCTTCTTCGATTGTAAATCCTCTTTAACTTTATACTTATCAATATAAGTTTGAATAGGTGCAAAATCAAGTGAGAGTTTTGCCGAGGTAAAAGTTGAGGTTAAATTCGAACTTCCACTGTAAACCTTTTCATTTGCTGGATTTCTAATACTGATCTTTTCTATTATGAAATTATTATCGCTATTTAATGCGAAAACTGGATTAACTTCTAGGTTACCAACATTTGAATCAAAGGCTTGCGCCTCTGAAACGGGTACCTTTACAATTATATCCTGACCTCCAGTTAGAGCAATTTTAAACGTTTCAATATCAGGGTTATATTCTAAATTTGCTATTTTAGGATCAATTTTAAATCTACCAACATATTGGATAGCCTCTTTTGTAGCCTCCTCAATGTACTTTTTCCTGTTTGCTTCACTTACTCTTGTAATATAATCATTTGATTTTTCGTATTTACCTCTTTTTTGCCACTTATTTACTGCGCTTTTAACATAAACTTGCACAAGTGTTATATTATCCAAGTCGTATGGTATGTCATACTTTGCGAAGAGATCTCTGAAACTTTTTTTGAATTTAATATTATCAAGGTCGGTATAACCAAGCATTTCTGAATAATTTTTATAACCCAGTAGGATTATCTTCTCAATATTTTCGATAGCCTCTGCTTCTCTGTCGAGGAATGAATAATATGTAGCCAATGCAAGGAATTCGTCTGCTTTTTGAGTTTCTTCTGCAATTTGTTTCTGCATTGCAATAGCTTCATCCTCTCTTCCAAGATAAAGCAGAGCATTTGTATGCCATGAGTTTTTCAGCATTTTATTCTTTTCAAGCACAATATTAAAAAGCTTATTAGCCTCTGCTGAATTTTGTAAGCCAAAATAAAATATCCTACCCTTAAAAAAAAGATTTGCTGAACTTGAATCTGTCACAATTGCTTTATCTATATATGATAATGCCTTATCGTATTCACTTTTATAGTAATAACATCTTGAAAGGTTAAAGTTTGTAGTACTGCTCTCAGGTTTCTTTTCTAAAGACTTTTCAAAACTCTTTATTGCCAAATCATAATTTCTTTCAGACATATAAATAATCCCATCTAAAAGTTGACCAAGATGTGAGTTGGGATATAGTAATATTAGGTTTCTAGCGTCATTTTTAGCTTCAATTTTTCTATTCAACATATTTTGACTATAACCTCTGTAATAGTAACACTGCTCTGATGGTTCTTCTCCAATTAGCCGTTTTGCTTCAGGGATTATATTCTCATAATCTTGTAAAGCCCAAAGGGTGTACAATTTCCACGATGATTTTGAATCATCATAGTTGAGTTCTCTAGCCTTATTAAAGTCTAAAAGAGCTTCATTAAACAGTTTAGAGTTGTAGTATGCCTGACCTCTTCGGAAGTAGTACAACCCTTTCTTCTCAAGATCTATTGCAATATTATGATCCTTAATAGCACCTTCGTAGTCCTTTAAGGAATATTTGGTTTTACCCCTCTCTGAATAAAACCAAGCTGGGGCATTGGTTTTCATTGAAATTGCATAATCATAATCTTGAAGGGCTTTTTGATATTCTTTAAGTTCAAGATAGGCAGATGCTCTCCATGCATAGACCGATGGGTTGTTATCCTTTTCAATACTTGCAGTCAATTCAGTTATAGCTTTTGCATATTCTCCCTTATTATATGATTCTTGACCTTGTTCAAATAATTTTTCTGCTCTTTGGGAATACCCATTTATTACATTCACAAGAAAGAAATAAATCAAAAAATACTTTTTCATAGATTCTTTATTTTGCCATTTTCTTTTGTAAAAATAATTAATTTGGTCAATAAAGTAGTTTAAGAACAATAAATTATTAAGTATTCCAAACATTTGCTGTTCGCAGAAGTCTGAGTCATTTATAAATTCTTTGCCCTTCAGTTCCACAAAAAAAACTCTAAGCTAAGAGGTTGGAGTTTTTTTTGTTTTTAAACTCCTAAAATTTACCGAATTTGTTTGGCCAATCATTTATTATTGGACTAATTTGCATACAGTATTTACAGTGTAAGTTAATGCTTCAAGCC
>JAEXVC010000083.1 GCA_023406715.1 Bacteroidota bacterium
TTGATAACGCTGCTCAACTTATCGGTTTTAGGGTAAACCAACAGGTTGGGCTTTTCGGTTCGTGCACCGAATCGAATACCAATAAAAATCCCCACCACAAGAACAACCGCTAGCACTATAGGATAAATTATATCCCTCTTTGAGTTTTGGTATTGCATTTTGTTGATACAGTTAAATGTTTGTAATATCCTCTACATCTATCTTAACAACCTCAATGCCTGCTCTGTTCAACAGGGCAATGCCATCGAGGTTATGGTACTCGTCGCAGTAAACAACACGCTTAATTCCGGCCTGAATAATTAGCTTTGAGCACTCCATACAGGGCGACGATGTAACGTAAAGCGTTGCTCCCTCGGAGCTATTGCTCGATTTTGCCACCTTTGTAATGGCGTTAGCCTCGGCGTGTAGCACGTAGGGTTTGGTTTTGCCACTCTCATCCTCGCAAATATTCTCGAACCCCGATGGTGTTCCATTATAGCCATCGGAAATAATCATTCGGTCCTTCACAATAAGCGCCCCAACCTGTCTGCGCTGGCAGTAGGAGTTTTTAGCCCAAATTTTGGCCATCTCAAGGTAGCGCCTATCAAACTGAGGCTGCTTTTCGCCGTATGGGTACTTTTTCTTATCCATTTGCTCAAATATAAGAATAAGGAATTTGACAGTGCGATATTACAAGAATTTTAGTAAAAAATAGCTTTTCGGACGATAGCCCGGTAAAATAATTTTTAGAGAGAAAAAACACAAGTGCAACAAGCACCATACCTAACTGAATCTTTCACCCCTCTCTAAGTTTATCCGGCAACTGGCGGATTCTGCTAGAGAGGGTTTGGGGTGAGTCCGTGCCAACCCTCACCCCTTTAAATCAAATAGTTATCAACAAGTCATTGTTTTTGTTTAACTTTTATTTACTTTTATAATGCACAAGAAAACGAATTGACGCACCTTTTGTAATTTTATCACTTTGAAGATTATTATTGATAAAGATAAGATTGGTGCCTAGATAAGTAAGTTGGGTGCAATACTAAAAAAGACATCGCAATAATTAAACAATTGAGATATGAATGATAATTTTTTCAAGAAACTCTTTGACAATATTGCTTCAAAGACAGTCCTTACGTTAATTGGTTTGATTGGAACAGGAGTGACAATTTACGCTTTTTTGCAAGAAAAAAACGTTGACCTCAGATATGAAATTATTGCAAATACAAATGTGCTAGACTTTAATGCCGAAATAAGTAAATTAGAAGTAAAATACGATAGTACAAATTTAAAGCAAACAAAAGAAAACCTTAGAATCTTTACATTAAAAATTGTTAATAATGGAAATCAAAATATCTTAAAGGAGTTTTATGATGAGAATGACCCTGTAGGTCTACAATTAAGTTCAGGAAAAATAATAGAAAAACCTGATATAATTCAAGTTAGCAATGATTATTTAGAACGCAATGCTAAAATTGAAGACTATAATTACCACCGAATTAAGTTTTCTCAAGTCATACTTGAATCAGGAGAATATTATATTGTAAAACTATTAGTTCTTCACAAGACAGACTCTATACCAGAAATAATAAGTTTTGGTAAAATTGCAGGTCAAACAAAAATTGAAGTAATTAATGAGATAGATGCAAAAAAAGAACTAAACTTTTGGCAAGGTGTATACTATGGAAACATTTGGGTACAGATACTTCGACTATTATCATATTTTATAGCAGTTGTATTGATTATCATAATCATTGTGTATATATCAGAAAAAATTGATAATGTAAGAGAAAAGAAAAGAAAAAGGAAAAACATTCTTGAATTTAAATCTTTGAAAACATATCAATACACAAGAATGGATGATGCAATTTTTGATAGATATGAAAAAGATGGAGCAAGGTCTTTTAAGCATATGCAAACTTTATTAGAAAACGAAAAAAAATTAAATGAAAATTACACCGAATTTTCCAAACAATTAAAAAGTAAAGAATACAGAAGGTATCGACGCACTGAAATTAATACAATAATCCCAATTGACAGTGAAGATTGGACATTAATAAATGAAATGACTAATGATGGCATCTTATTTAAAGAAAAAGAAAAATTGACAATAAATCAGGCAATGAGAGATACATTAGATAAATTTATAACATTCTTGAATGAAAAAGGCGAATTTAAAAAGTATAATTTCTATAGTACTGACCCTATATTCAACGCAGATAATATTGAAATTACTGAGGATTAATAAAGTACAGCACCCAACAGGTGGTTTAGCCTACTGGGGCTGATGATGCAGATACCAAAATTATTGCTAATTTAGTTTCGGTTTAGCGGGTGATGACGCCTCTGGCTTTAACTCCCCGGCTTAAGCAACTTCCGACCGTCAAGAGCAAGCATATTATACACTAAATATTTGGCAATGAAACGAAATTTGATTACCGAGATCAATGCTATCAAATCTAGAACAGAATATGATTCTGAATATGATGCAGACCTCCGATTAGAAAATTTAGAAATTGCTATTACCCAATATTTGGAAAACAATAAAGATGTAAACAGCGAATTATTAAAATATATTCCAATTGCAACTGTAGCTTGTTTTGAGTCTTTCTTTCGCTCAGTAATTAAAGAGTTAATTGATTCTGGAAAACCTTACAATGAAAATGCCATTCAATTCAATCAATCTAAAAATGTTAAATTTGATTTTGATATTATTCTTGCTATTCAAAGTAAAAAAGTAACCATTGGAGAGTTTATTTCGCATATTTTGCCTTGCAATAATTACGAAGACATTAATTCAAATTTATCAACTTTGATTGGTGCTGATTTTACAGATTCAATCAAGAAATTTAAGCGAAAAAGCATATTTGATGATGTTAATGAAAATTCAAAAACATTTCGAGACAATTTCAATGAAATAATTTCTGATATAAAAAGGACTTTTGAATTAAGACATATTTTTTGTCACGAGTTTTCAAACAACTTAAAAGTTGAGCAGAATGAAATACTAAAATGTTTTCAAAACTCTAGAGTATTTCTAAAGCACACAAGAGATTTTATCTGGAATTTACGCCATCCAAACTCTCCAGAAACTCAATCTGATATGAATATTAAATCGACTCAAGATTTTGAAAACATTGACAGAGAGTTATCTGAACTAATTGCTAAAATAAAAGGAATGCGAGGAGAAAATCAATTAGGTTTTGTTGATCAAGAACTTTTTGACAAATCTATTATTGAATGGAAAAAATATAGAACAGCCAAAGCTGAAGCGTATTCTTCAAACTTCAAAGGTGGTACAATATATCCTACAATATATTCTGTGAATATGGCGTGGACAACAAAAGAGAAAATTGAAAGTTTGAAAAAGGATTTTGAGCAAGAGTTAATAAAATATGCCAGTTCCTAACACAATACAAAACAACTGGGATTCAATGATTTGCAAAACCTCGGTCCTTGCTCGGCGAAGTCTGTGACTTCGCCGTTTTTATATAGCGGTCTCCTGACCGCGCACAATTCCAAAACCTTTTGAACAGAATATTTAACTGTTGAGTTCCAAGAGTCTTTCGCATTCTGCGTATACCTAAAAACAGAAAAATATTTGCGGAGAATAATTCACTTAATTACCGCAAAAAAAGCGGAGAATAATTTGAGAAGCGGAGAATAATTCGTATATTTACCGCAAAATGTGCGGCAAATGAAAACCTACATATACGACAACAACGATTGGCCTAGTTTCAAATGGGATAGCGAATTACTCCTGCCATTGCTCGGAAAAGTTCGCAATCAACAGGGGAAGCTGATTGGCAAAATGGAATCTCTTGGATTTGAACTAAGGAACGAAGCGGTTTTAGATACCTTAACCCTTGATGTTTTGAAATCGTCAGAAATTGAGGGTGAACTGCTAAGTCCGGAACAAGTACGTTCCTCTATTGCCCGAAGGCTAGGGATGAATATTGCAGGATTGGTTCCATCGGACAGAGATGTTGATGGAGTGGTAGAAATGATGCTCGATGCTACGCAAAATTTCAACAAACCCTTATCCAAGGATAGGTTATTTGGCTGGCATTGCTCCCTTTTTCCATCGGGCAGGAGTGGAATGTATAAAATTATTGTTGGAAATTGGCGTGACGATTCAACAGGGCCAATGCAAGTAGTGTCTGGTGCACTTGGGAAAGAAAAGGTGCACTTCCAAGCACCAAGTGCATTAGGGCTAGAAAAAGAAATGAATTTATTTTTTGAATGGATTAATAAAAACAATACCTATGACCCTGTTGTTAAGGCCGGGATAGCACACTTATGGTTTGTAACCTTGCATCCTTTTGAGGATGGTAATGGCAGAATAGCACGCGCCATAACCGATATGTTTTTTGCAAGAGCCGATGGAATTCCTCATCGATTTTACAGTATGTCGTCACAAATTCGAACCGAAAGAAAAGCGTATTATAGTATTCTAGAGAAAACACAAAAGGGTTCGATGGATATAACTAATTGGCTAGAATGGTTTTTGCAATGTTTGCTTGATACTTTAGATTCATCCAATAGTAAACTCGAGAAAGTAATATACAAACACAAATTCTGGAATAGGAATTCCTCAAAACTTCAAAATGAAAGGCAAAAATTGCTATTAAATAAACTCCTAGATGGTTTTGATGGTGCGTTAACATCCTCGAAATGGGCAAAGATTTCAAAATGCTCTGCAGACACTGCGTTGAGAGACATACAGGATTTAATAAATAAAGGAATCCTCAGGAAATCGGCCAGCGGAGGAAGGAGCACAAACTACGAATTAACCGAGTTTCAAGGTTAATCTGGTGTTGAGTTCCAACAGCTGCACCCCAACAGAGACTTTCCAATGTCCGCCGGCAGGTGGACTTGGAAACGTCAAAAAACCAAAAAACTTAGAAATTTAACGTTTCCAGGAGGCTACGCCACGCTGGAAAGTTTGTGTATGGGTGTGGCAACCTATTGTTTGAGGGTTTCATCTTCATATGCGTGTTTTTTTTAAATGCAATAGGAATTTTGCGGGCAAACAGTTTTTGGCTGGAGTATTAAATTTGAGGTTAATCAATGTAATCATTGCGTCGCAAACGCCCTGCAGGCCAGTGCTAAAGAGGGTTGAATTGCAAATAAGAAACTTTTTGGTATTTTAGTGTAATTTTTAACGTGTGATGATGCCGTAGGCCTTTCACTCCCCAGAATAACCAACGGACTAGCATAGGCCACTATTTAGCCTAAAAAAACTTCTTTAAAATATAAAGTCATGGATAAAAAAATGAAAATTATTGCAGTAAATGGAAGTCCAAGAAAAAAATGGAACACACACATACTCCTTGAAAAATGTTTAGAGGGCGCAAGGGAAGCTGGTGCTGAAACAGAATTAATTAATCTTTACGACATTCAATTTAAGGGTTGCACAAGCTGCTTTGCATGCAAGCTAAAAGGGAATAGTGTAACTAAGTGCATCATGAAAGACGATATGGAGAAAATACTACAAGACATTTGCGAGTGCGATGTTCTTATATTAGGCTCTCCTATCTATTTTACCTCTGTTACAGGAGAAATGAAATCGTTTATGGAACGCTTAATTTTCCCATATACCTCTTACGAAGGCAAACCTTCATCGTTTGGGAAAAAGATTAATACAGCATTTATATACACAATGAATGCTCCATCTTTCGCCTTACCGCTAATAGGCTATCCAAAACTCTTCAAATACAATAAGAAGTTAATGAAGCGCACTTTTGGCAGCAGCGAATATCTAATTTCAACAGCAACATACCAGTTTGACGACTATAGTAAATACGCTATGACCTACTTTGATGGTAACAAAAGGCTAAAGCGAAGAGAAACTGTATTTGTTGAAGATTGTAAAAAGGCTTTTAATTTGGGAAAACAACTTTGTGTAAATAATCAAAAATGATAGGTTCGTTATGTTTAGTCTCCTAGCCTTTTACTAACAAACGCCTCATAACTATTGCACCTAAATCCTTGCTCATAAAAAGGAATTAAGCTATGTCAGGATTTACAACCTTGCTCAGCGAAGTCTGTGACTTCGCCATTTTTATTTAGCGGTCTCCTGACCGCTTGCTCGCGCGTCTTATTTAGCCGCTTGCGTTCTTTTTAAAATGCTGACAAACAATTTTTGGTTTGAATATTTTACTTAAGTTTACTCCTCAACTAAAATGCGTAAACGAATAAATTGTAATGAAAAAAGTGCTTTATACCAATGAAAAAAATCTTTCTTTTTATATTAATTAAGTTTCTTTTTCTAGATGTTTTGGCAGGGCAAGAGCTCTTTGTTTCAAATACAGCTGCAAAACAAAATGGAGAAACCGTAGAGATAAAATACACCTTGACTTGCGATAAACCCGTTAAGGTTGAGCTCTTTGTAAGCAACGATGGCGGTGAGAGTTTTATGGTAGCAAGGCATACTAATCCGCTAAAAAAAGTAAAAGGTGATGTGGGCGATAGCATAAAAACAGGAGATAAAACAATTGTATGGTTTCCCAAAGCGGAACAGTATATACTTCCTGATACCAATGTAGTTTTTATGTTACAGTTTTCAATTAATCAAGACCCTAAGTTGCTCGCCTATATTTTTATGGATAGCATTAAGGCTCCCTTGGCTTACAACAAACCCTCATTAGAAACATTTGTTGACAAAAGGGATGGGAAAGTTTATAAATACCAACAAATTGGTAATCTAACCTTAATGGTTCAAAATCTTTCATTTGTACCCGATAGTGGCGTTTACTGGGAATACACCAGCGCTGACCTTAAGCAAAAATATGGATGCCTGTACGATTGGGAAACAGCAAAATCTGTTTGCCCCGATGGTTGGCACTTGCCATCAAAAGAGGAATACGAAACGTTAACAGATTACTTTGGCGGCATAAAAAAGAATTGTTTAAAAGCATTGATTGAGGATGGTTATAGCGGTTTTACTGCTTTAATGGGAGGATATGCGCTTAGAACTAACAAGCGTACGTCCACAATGGGAACTTACACAATAGAATATCCCGAAAAAAATGAGTATAGGGAAGTTGGTGTAAACGGGTTTTATT
>JAEXVC010000125.1 GCA_023406715.1 Bacteroidota bacterium
GACTTACCCTTGCAATAGAGAATCTTACGAATAAACTAAATCAGGTTATTGAGGGAATATCTCTTTCGGCTGGCGAACTTGAGTCGTCGGGTAATCAACTTAGCACAAGTGCAATTAATTTATCCGAAGTAACTTCAGAACAGGCATCTTCGCTTGAGGAAATATCTAGTTCAATGGAGGAAATACTATCGAGTATTCAACAAAATGCCGACAATGCCGTACAAACTGAGAAAATAGCTGTTTCGACAACAAGAAACTTAGAAGAGGGTGTAAGTTCCACAAACATTGCCTTGGACTCAATGAACGAAATTGCCCAAAAAATCAATATTATAAATGATATTGCTTTCCAAACCAACCTTTTGGCTTTAAATGCCGCAGTTGAGGCAGCTAGAGCTGGGGAGCATGGCAGAGGATTTGCTGTGGTTGCTGCTGAAGTAAGGCGATTAGCTGAAAGAAGCCGCGACGCTGCCAATGATATTATTTCCGTTTCGAATCGTGGAGCTCAAATCTCAACCAAAGCAAAAGATTTGATGAATCAAAACTTGAATGAAATTATAAGAACCACCGATTTGATTCGCGAAATTGCAGCATCATCGTACGAACAGCGCTCTGGTACAGAACAGGTAAACACTTCGGTTCAACAGCTCAACAGTATTACACAACAAAACGCAGCGCTTTCCGAGGAGGTTGCAGCAAATGCAGAGGAGTTAAATGCGAGAGCAAAAGCTCTAAACGATTTAGTAGCATACTTTAAAACAAAATAACTGAGAGTAATAACTAGTTATTATTGTTATCAACCCGCTTTTTTGCCATGTAGCTAAACAGCAGCACAGTAGAGTCTTCTCAAATATAAAAATGTTAAAGTTTAAAGAACTTTTACAACATTTTTATGTTCATACTTTAAATATCTTATATTTGTAGTATCACCATTAACGGAGACTAATGATTAACAAAAAGATTCTATATGTAGATGATGAACAAATCAACCTGGAACTTTTCAAGATTAATTTCAGGAACGATTTCGATATTCGTATTGCCAACTCTGCATTAAAGGGTCTAGAGATTTTGCAAGAGGAGGAAATAGATGTGGTGATTTCTGACTTAAAAATGCCTCAGATGAATGGCTTGGAATTTATCGAAAAAATAAAATCCAATAATCCCTCGAAAGTTTGTATTCTTCTAACAGCCTTTATGGAGTCCGACGTTATGCTTAAGGCAATTAACAATGAGTTGATATTTAGATACATAATGAAGCCCTGGAGGAAAGAGGAATTAAAGCAGATTATAGAGTTGGCCTTAAGCAAAGTGGCTTAATTCATTTTATAAAAATTCTTTGGCAATTTAATTGTAAAAATTGCCCCTTTACCTGATTGCGATTCTACTTCAATAGTTCCTTGGTGTGACTTAATTATATTGTAGGAAATATACAATCCTAAGCCTGTTCCCTTTCCAACCTCTTTTGTTGTGAAAAATGGGTCAAATACTTTTTCAATAACTCCAACAGGAATTCCAACACCGGAATCTTTCACTTTTATTTCGACTTCATCTGTCTTTACTAAGTATTTTGCAGTTATGTTTATTTCTCCCTCTTCGGGGATAGCATCTATTGCATTTGACAATAAGTTCATTATAACCTGACTAATACCATTTACATTACAAACAATACTAGGCAAATTAACATCGTAATCTTCTTTAATATTTACTCTTCCTTGATATCTCGATTTAAGAATAACTAAAACATCTTTCACTCCATTTTGAATATTATATTCCGAATATTCTTGACTTTCATTCCTTGAAAAAGCCATTAGACTTTTTATAATCTCTGTAGTTCTAACTATGCCCGTTTCAATATTAACAAGTAAAAATTTTATGGAGTGGTATAGGTCGTTAGAGTTCAGTTTTTTCTCTTTTTCAAATTTCAAGAGTAAATCTGTTGCTTTCTTTTGGTCAAGCTCAGCTTTGTAATCGTTGAATAAACCCCAAAAATCATCAATTAGCGTTTGGAGAGCTTGATAACTGCCGCTAATATAATTAATAGGATTGTTTATCTCGTGGGCAATACCTGCAGTGAGCATACCCAACGATGCCATTTTTTCCGATTGGATTAGTTGGTCTTGAGTCTCTTTAAGCATCTGAATTGTTTGAGAGAGTTCTTCGGTTTTTTTAAACAACTCGGAATTTGTCTGTGTTAAATCACTATTAAGTTTTATTATCTCATTTGTACGTTCAAGTACAATTTCTTCAAGGTGATCTTTATGCTCATTAAGTTCCTTTTGATAATTCTTCAGTGCTGTAATATCTGAAATCGATAACAAAACTCTTGAGTAATTCTCTTCGTAGCTTGGAAGTACTAGCCAATTTAAGTGAACATATAGCGTTTCTCCATTTACGTTTTGTCTTACGCCTTCGTATGTAGATGATGTTTTCTTTTTAAGAATAGCCAATATAACTGTTTTAATGCTTTCTAATGATTTGTCACTGTAGGTTTTATAATAGTTCACCTGAGCATCTTTTTTGTCTTTAAAACCAAACAAACTTATACCCGATTGATTCAAGTTAATAACCCTTATAAGTTTAAGTCCATTTTGGACAACTTCTATGTTTTTATCAATTATCAAACTCGTATTTTCATCAATATTTTCAACATATATTTTTAACTCTGAGAGGTCAAGCTCAAACATTGCCACGGGTGAGTTTTCAAAAAGATTCATGAAATGCTGCTGGCTAAGTTTCAATTCTCTTGTTCTTTCGTCAACTAATTTTTCTAGTTTTAGATTTAACCTACGCTTCATTCTGTAAGCCCAGTATGCAAAAAGTAGACTTAACGATAACCCCAAAAGAATAATAACTGCTATCAAAAATCTACGCTGTTGTTTTAAAATAATTAGCGATTGCTGATTAATTTCCTGGCTTTGATCTTCAATCAGTATTTGTTTGCTATTCAACTCTTGTTGCTTTGCATCAATTTCATTGTCCAACGAGTCCAGCTTGCTGGTTGCAATATTAATTGATGTGAGTTGTGATTTAATTAGGTTTTGAAGCGATTGACTCTCTTGAATTTTACTTTGTAATTCTCTTGTTCTAAATGCCAATAAACTATCGCGAGCCTGTAGTTTGTTGGTAAGATTTAAATATTCATCCTCCGATTGTTTAATACTTTTTGCTAGGCTATTAATTTTGGAATTCAACTGATTAATTTGCGTTTGGTACTCTTCCTTTTCTTTGCTAATTTTCTCTAGTTCTTCCTTATACTTTTGAATTTTATCAGACTCCTGCCTTAATTGCTCATATGTCTGAATATATAGTTCGCGTAAATTTAAGTAACTACCACCAAGCAAAAGTATTTTGGGGTTTACAATAAACTTACCTGCATCCAAATTGTCCTTATTAATTTCAAACGAAAAAGTGTTTTTGTCTGTTTTGTAAAGAATATTAATCATTGTTAGCACTCTATCGCGGCCTCGGTCTGTAATAATTAATACTCCCTCAACATTAATTTCTTGGTAAATATTGGTTAACTGTTTTTCTGTATTTTCTCCAAAATAGAGAATGTTAAATGGGGAATGAAATGTTTGTTGGTCAACAAATACAATATCAAACGGCTTGCCTTTTATTCGTTGTGAAGGGATGGCCGACTTAAGTTCCTTATAAACGCTAGAATCTTTATCAAAAACTCCAATTAAGTACTTAGAAATACTTGGCTCATTAGGCCACTGAATGTTTTGTGCAAAGTTTATGATGAGTGCGGCCTTAATCTTAGCCTCGGAAATTTGAGATTTATTACTGTCTTCTGATGCATATATGTTGGCACATATAAGCGTAATTAAAGATATACAGAGCCACCTTTTTATCATAAGCCAATGAATTCAACCTTACGCAATATACAAAAGATTATTTCAAAATCAATCGGTTGTGTAAGTGTAAAACCAACATTATACTTTTGCTGGGTTAATTATTTGGCTTATTTTTGCTAACTCAAAAAATCTGAAACATTTAGAACGTAATAATATGACTCAGGAAGAACTATTCAAGAAGTTGATTGCTCACTGCAAGGAGTATGGCTTTGTTTTTCAATCTAGCGAAATTTACGATGGACTTAGCGCTGTTTACGATTATGGACAGAACGGAGTTGAACTTAAAAATAACATTCGCCGCTACTGGTGGGAGGCAATGACTCGCCTTAACGAGAACATTGTTGGGATAGATGCGGCCATCTTTATGCATCCACAAACATGGGTTGCTTCGGGTCACGTTGGTGCTTTCAACGACCCTTTGATTGACAATAAGGATAGCAAAAAACGTTACCGTGCCGACGTACTTATTGAGGACTGGATTGCTAAAGTTGAGGATAAAATCAACAAAGAGGTTGAGAAAGCTGCCAAACGCTTTGGTGATACTTTCGATGAAAAAATGTTCCGCCAAACCAACCCGCGGGTTTTAGAAAATCAAGCAAAGATTGACGAGGTAAACAAGCGAATGGTTACTGCGCTTGAGGCTAACGATTTGGCTGAGGTTAAGAAAATAATAGAGGATTGTGAAATTGTTTGCCCAATTTCTGGTTCGCGCAACTGGACCGACGTTCGCCAGTTTAACCTAATGTTCGATACCAAGTTGGGCTCAGTTACCGACGAGGCCAATACCATTTACCTCCGTCCAGAAACAGCACAGGGTATCTTTGTAAATTACCTAAATGTTCAGAAAACTGGACGTATGAAAATTCCTTTCGGAATTGCTCAGGTAGGAAAGGCATTCCGTAACGAGATTGTGGCACGTCAGTTTATTTTCCGCATGCGCGAGTTTGAGCAAATGGAAATGCAGTTCTTTGTTCGTCCTGGTGAGGAGATGAAGTGGTATGAGCATTGGAAAGAAACTCGTATGCGTTGGCATAAGGCCATGGGATTAGGTGACGAAAAGTACCGTTTCCACAAGCACGAGAAACTGGCGCACTATGCAAATGCTGCATCAGACATTGAGTTTCAGTTCCCATTCGGCTTTAAGGAGGTAGAGGGTATTCACTCCAGAACAGATTTCGACTTAAGTAATCATCAAAAATATTCAGGAAAGAAACTACAGTACTTCGACCCTGAAACCAACGAGAGTTATGTACCTTACGTTGTAGAGACCTCTATTGGCTTAGATAGAACATTCCTTCTGGTGCTTTCATCGGCGTACAACGAGGAAAAACTAACCAAGGAAGACGGAACTGTAGACGAAAGAGTCGTTTTAAAAATACCTGCTGCGTTAGCGCCTGTTAAATTGGCAATATTCCCTCTTGTAAAGAAAGACGGCTTGCCCGAAATGGCTCGCAAAATTATGGATGACTTGAAGTTCGATTTCGCGTGCCAATACGAGGAGAAAGACACCATCGGAAAGCGTTACCGCCGTCACGATGCAATTGGTACGCCATTCTGTATTACTATCGACCATCAAACCTTGGAGGACGAAACTGTAACCATTCGCTACCGCGATACAATGGAGCAGGAGCGTGTTCCCGCTTCGAAACTGCGAGAGATTATGGCCGATAAGGTATCAATATCAACTCTTCTGAAAAACATCTAGCATCTTTCTTAAAAAACTTAAAAAGCAAGGAGATAATCAATACCTTGCTTTTTTTGTTGGTCGTCCTATCTTCTTTTTTAATATATTTGAAGTTTGATTTTTAAACAGTTTACCACAAAACATTACCCTATGAATAAGGAAAAACTTCTTAAAATTCTCCCACACCTAGTTGCGGTTGTACTTTTTATGGCTATTTCATTAGCATTTTTCTCTCCGCTACTGGAAGGGAAACGCCTTGCCCAACACGATATTGCTATGTGGAAGGGTGGTGCAAAAGAGGTTTTGGACTACAAGGAAAAAACTGGTGAGGTTAGTCTATGGACCAATAGTATGTTTGGTGGTATGCCAGCATACCTAGTTTCTGTTCCTTATACTAACAATTTACTACGTTTTGTCGATAAAGTTTTAAATACAATTCCGGTACCAGCAAGTTTTATTTTTATTACAATGCTTGGATTTTATATACTAATGCTAGTAATGGGAGTAAATCCGTGGCTAAGCATTGTCGCCTCAATAGCATATGGTCTTTCCACATACTTCATGATTGTTATTGGTGCTGGGCATAATGCCAAAATAAGGGCAATGAGCTATGTGGCTCCAATGATTGCTGGAATGCTGCTAACTTTCCGTGGAAAACTTTTAAGTGGTTTTGCTCTATTTTCTTTGTTTCTAGGGCTCAACCTTTACACCGGACATCCTCAAATCACTTACTATGCAGCATTTATTATGGCTGCGCTGTTTATTGTTTATTTGATTGATAGTATTAAGTCTAAAGCGTATAGCGCTATAGGTAAAACTGTTGGTGTTTTAGCAATTGCTGGTGTACTTGCAATTGGTGCGAACTTTAGCAACCTTTGGTTTACTTACGATTACGGGAAAGACTCCATTAGAGGAAAATCAGAATTAACCGATGAACAGCATAATAAAACTACAGGACTAGATAAAGATTACGCTACGCAGTGGAGTTATGGTCCTGCAGAAACATTCAACTTGCTAATACCAAACTTAATGGGTGGTGCTAGTTCAATGAATTTGGGTGATAAGTCTGAGACCTACAAGTTCTTACGCAAGAATGGAGTTCCCATGAATCAGACACAGGCAATTGTAACACAACTACCAACTTACTGGGGTCCTCAGCCGTCTACTTCTGGACCAGTTTACGTTGGAGCTATTGTAATGTTTCTATTTGTTTTAGGCCTGTTTTTGATAAAATCTCCAATAAAATGGGCTCTTTTTGGTGTTACCATTTTAGCAATTTTCCTGTCATGGGGAAATCACTTTAATTCTTTAACCGATTTATTCCTTCACTACTTCCCTGCCTACAATAAATTCCGAACTGTTTCAATGATATTGGTGATAGCAGAGTTTACAATGCCGTTCCTTGGATTCCTTGCGCTTAAAGAAATATACGAGGACAAAGTTAGCAAGGATGATTTCATGAAGGCATTTAAGTGGTCTGTTGGAATTGTTGGGGGTTTATGTTTGCTGTTCTTACTTGTTGGCAAAGGGATGTTTAGCTTTGCAGGAACTATCGATGAGCAGCTTGTTGCATCGGGATGGCCACAAGAAATTATTAATGCAATTAGACAGGATAGGCAAAATATGCTTTGGAACGACTCCCTTCGTTCTCTTGTTTTTGTTTTAATTGGCGCGGCATTAGTGTTTGCGTTATTCAAGAAGAAATTAAAACCAGCGTATTTCCTTGTTGCGTTAGGTTTATTTATAACTACTGATTTATGGGTTGTTAGCAAACGCTATATGGATAACAAAAACTTTGTTACCCCTCAAATGGTAACAGAGCCTTTCAATCCATCGGAAGCTGACAAGATGATACTTGCCGATAAGGATCCCAACTTTAGAGTTTTCAACCTTACAGTAAGTCCTTTTAACGATGCATCAACATCTTACTTTCACAAATCTATCGGGGGTTACCATGGTGCAAAATTGCGTCGATATCAGGAGTTGATAGAGAAGCACCTTTCAACAGGCAATATGGCTGTAATGAATATGCTCAATACAAAGTACTTCATTCAACCTAGCAAGAATGGGCCTATGGCTATGCAAAACCCCGATGCTTTAGGCAATGTATGGTTTGTAGATTCAATTAAAATGGTTGCTAATGCCGACGAGGAAATTTCTTCTTTAACGGGCTTTAACCCTAAACATGTAGCAATTGTTGATAAACGATTTGAGAACTCTGTTAAAAATTACACTCCAAGCAACGATTCAACTGGATTTATAAAACTCGATGTTTATAAGCCAAACAAATTGATTTACACTAGTTCTAGTTCAACCGATAGGGTGGCTGTTTTCTCGGAGATTTATTACGATAAGGGTTGGAAAGTAACCATTGATGGAAAGCCTGCAGACCATTTCCGTGTAAACTATGTTTTAAGAGCTATGGTTGTACCTCAAGGCGAGCATAAAATTGAGTTTGTTTTCGACCCAGAAATGTGGTACGTAGGCAAAAACATCGATTTAGCATCATCACTATTAATACTGCTTATATTTGCAGGATGGACAGGCTTAAGTTTATTTAAAAAGAATCAGTAGTAATTGAGCAATATAGTAATATGAAGAACCAAGAATCGAAAGTAAGTAGTCAACGGTTACGTAGTTCCTACCTATCGTCAATAATAAGCATTTCGCTTGTGCTATTTATGCTAGGCATGCTTGGTTTGTTAATTATTAGTGCAAGAAAACTATCGGATTACGTTAAGGAGAACATTGGTTTTTCAATCTATTTAAACGATGGTGTAAGCGATGCTGAAGCCAACTATCTCCGTAAGAATCTGGATGCATCAAACTACGTTAAATACACACAGTATATCAGCAAGAACGATGCTGCAAAAATGATGGAGGAGGAACTGGGCGAGGATTTTATCGATTACATTGGCTACAATCCGCTATCGGCCTATATTGACATGAGGCTTAAGGCCGATTACGCCAACACCGATAGCATTGCAAAAATAGAGACTTGGCTTGGTCAGTTCAACCAAATTAAAGAGATTGATTATCAAAAACCCTTGGTTACCCTTGTGAACGAGAATGTAAGTAGGGTCAGCTTTATAATTCTTCTATTTAACGCCCTGTTGATGTTTATTGCCTTGGTGCTTATCAATAATACTATTCGCTTATCGGTTTACTCCAAGCGCTTCATAATAAATACTATGAAATTGGTCGGTGCAACTGGGGGATTTATCCGTAAACCATTCTTACTTCGCAGTATTCTGCATGGTATGTATGCATCAATTATTGCTATTGCAATGCTTACAGCTCTTATCTACGGAGTTAAAAAGGAAATTGCCGATATACTACTTATTGTCGACCCAATTTACATTGTAGGTATTTTTGCAGGAATAACCGTTATTGGGGTTTTTATTAATCTTTTGGCAACATTTTTTGCTGTAAATAAATTCCTTCGTCTCTCAACCGACGAACTTTACTACTAATATTAAGAAAATTTGATATAGCTATGTCGAAACAAGCAAACAAAACCACAACTCCACAAAACGAGGGCAAATTTGCCCTAGGCAGGGAGAACTACAGATTATTACTCATTGGCTTTGGAATAATTGTACTGGGCTTTATTCTAATGGCTGGCGGAGGCTCAAAGGACCCCAATGTATTCAACTACGATATATTCAGCTTCCGACGCATAACACTTGCACCAATTGTTGTGCTTTTTGGATTCGCCTTTGAAATTTATGCCATAATGAAAAAACCGAAGCAGTAAATTAAATGTCGATAATTGAAGCAATTATCCTTGGACTAATTCAAGGACTAACCGAGTTTCTGCCTGTAAGTAGCAGCGGACACATTGAAATTGGCAAAGCAATTCTTGGTGTTGAGGTGAAGGAGAATTTACAGTTTACTGTTGCAGTTCACGCGGCGACGGTATTAAGTACATTAGTGGTTTTCCGAAAGGAGATTGTTGACCTTTTCATCGGTTTTTTCAAGTTTAAAATGAACGATGAAACCAAGTTTGTTCTAAAAATACTTCTCTCAACCATTCCAGTTCTATTTGTTGGTTTTTTTCTAAAGGATGAAGTCGAGAAACTTTTCGATGGGAATTTACTGGTTGTAGGGATAATGCTTTTAGTAACGGCATTTTTGCTTACACTTAGCAAGTATCTTCAGCGGGCTAATACAAGGCCTATCGGTTATCGCGATTCATTTATAATTGGTATAGCACAAGCAATAGCCGTTATGCCAGGCCTTAGCCGCTCTGGCTCAACAATATCTACCGGCTTGATTTTGGGAAATCATCGCGATGAGGTTGCAAAGTTCTCATTTCTAATGGTAATCATACCAATACTTGGGGCTGCTGTTCTTGATGTTGCAAAGGGTGAATTTGCCACAGTTGACATTCAACCCATTATTGCAGGTTTTATTGCAGCATTTGTAAGTGGATACGTTGCTTGTAGCTGGATGGTGAAGTTGGTACGTAAAGGCAATTTAATCTGGTTTGCTTTATACTGCGCAGTTGTAGGGCTTACAGCAATAATATTTAGCCTGTAAATGGACATAAACAATATCAACACACTTAAGGAAGGAAGTGTTTTTCTGATTGATAAGCCATATACATGGACATCGTTCAATGTGGTTGGAAAATTCAAGGTGCTGATTCGCAGAGCCACTGGCGATAAAACCATTAAAGTTGGTCACGCAGGAACTCTAGACCCATTGGCAACAGGATTACTTGTGGTTTGCACAGGAAAGGCAACTAAGCGGGTTAACGAACTAATGGCTCAACGAAAGGAGTACTTGGCCACAATTAAAATTGGAGAAACCACCCCTTCGTTCGATTTGGAAACTAAGCCCGACAAACAATATCCAACTGAACATATTTCTCCGGAACTTATTCAGGAAGTTGTTAAGGGCTTTATTGGTCCACAGGAGCAAATACCGCCTTTATTCTCGGCAAAATTTGTTGATGGTAAACGTGCTTATGAATTTGCTCGCAAAGGTGTCGATATGGAGTTAAAACCATCCTCTATTGAGATTTACGGCATGGAGGTTATTCGGTTTGAAATGCCCTTCCTGGAATTAAACATTAGTTGCAGCAAGGGAACCTATATACGCTCCATTGCTCGAGATATTGGAACTGCATTAAATTCTGGTGCTCATCTTGTTCATCTACGACGAACCGCCAGCGGTGACTTTAAAATAGATGATGCATTAACAATTGAAGAAATCGAAAAAAAATTTTCACAGCTTTGTAACCAACTGTAAAATTGTCCGTATAAGATGGGCAGTCTTTAAAATTATGCACTAAATTTGCAACCTCTTAATTTTATTAATGTTAAACAGCTCTTAGGTTTCAAGAGCTGATGGTTGTTGTAGTTTGTAGAAAGTAAACTTAATAATAATAACAAAATGAAGCTATCGCAGTACAAGTACAATCTGCCTCAGGAGCTAATCGCTAAGCATCCTACCGAAAACCGTGACGAATCCAGACTAATGGTGATTAACCGTAAGACCAAGCAGATTGAACATCGCGTTTTTAAGGACATTATCGATTATTTTAACGAGGACGATGTTTTGGTGTTTAACAATACCAAGGTTTTCCCCGCTAGGCTATATGGCAATAAAGAAAAAACTGGTGCTGAAATAGAGGTTTTTCTTCTTAGAGAACTTAACAAGGAGCAGCGTTTGTGGGACGTACTTGTTGACCCAGCCCGCAAAATTAGAATTGGTAATAAACTGTACTTTGGCGAGGATGATGTACTGGTTGCCGAGGTAATTGATAACACAACTAGCCGTGGAAGAACTCTTCGTTTCCTTTTTGATGGTTCTTATGATGAATTTAAGGATACCCTTTATCGCCTTGGCGAAACTCCTCTGCCAAAATTTATTCGACGTGAGGTTATTGAGGAGGACCGTGAGCGTTATCAAACCGTTTACGCTAAGCACGAGGGAGCTGTTGCTGCCCCAACCGCTGGTTTGCATTTTAGCAAACAGCTTCTAACGCGACTTGAATTTAAGGGTTTGAACTTTGCCGAAATTACACTTCATGTTGGTT
>JAEXVC010000171.1 GCA_023406715.1 Bacteroidota bacterium
CACCTGTTCCTACTCTTGGGTCTTTAATATCCTTTGAAAAAGGGCAACCACCTTGAATTACAAAGTTTGGAATTACCCGGTGAAATGCAAGGCCATTGTAGAAGCCCGATTCGGCTAGTTTTACAAAGTTAGCCACTGTATTAGGTGCATCTTCCTCGTAAAATTTAATCTTCATAACACCTTTTGGGGTGTGAATTTCTGCTATTTTCATTGTGTATTTAGTTTTTGCAAAGTTAGCTATTTTGATAAGATTACTCAGCCCTTACAACCGTTGTTTCGTTTGTGTCTAAGTTGATTAGTTTGTAATTTTTATTGCCCATGCCAAGTTCATAAGCATACTCAATTTGCCGTAATCCACTTGTTTTAACTGCCTCTAGGAAAGGGTCTTTGCAACCATGAATCTTGGCCACCAAATCGTGGCTGGCTTTTTCTATAGCAACAATATCTGTTGATGCCAAAATACCAATGTTTGGCACAAATGGCTTTCCTGGGTTTTTGGAACAATCGCATGAAGTGGAAATATCAACTAAAACGTTAATGTAAACCATTTTTTCATGACGATTAAGGATTGCCTTTGCATATTCAACTAGCCTTTCGCAAAAAACCGTTTGAACATCCTCTTTATCCTTTGGGTATCGCAGTGCATCGTTTGGGCAAACATCTATACACTTACCACATCCTGTGCATTTTTCAACATCAATGCTGAATGGGTTAGTGGTGATGGCATTTGCAGGGCATTCTACTGCACAACTGTCGCAGTTGGTGCAACGGTTGTGCTCACAAACGGGGAAGTTGTTTCTGTGCATTGCCAGTTTCCCTTTTGGGGTGGCAAAACCCATTGAAATATTTTTGATAGCACCACCAAACCCCGATGAACCATGACCCTTAAAGTGGGATATGATTAGGAACGAATTGTAGTTGTCAAGATTTTTTCCAAAGTAAAACTTGTTGTAATGTTGACAACCTTCAACGTTTTCAATTAGCAATTCGCCAGGAGCATCAAGAATATCAATTGGTGCATAAGTAAAACCGTGGCTTTTTGCTAGGGCAATATGGCTGTCGGTTTGCTGACGTGGGCTTTTGTAAAGAACATTAGTCTCGATGAATGTTCCATTACAGTCCAGAACAATGTTCTTGAATAGTTCAGGTTTAACGTAGTAAGTATTCCCCTCCTCGCCAAAATGAACCTTAACGCCAACTTTTCCTTCAAGTTCCTTCGAGATTTTCTCGTAAACTTTCATGAAGCCCTCGGGCGTGATTTGGTCTGTAAAATAAACAGCCGGCTCATTTTTATTGGAGCATGCGGAGAGTATGAAGATGCCAAACAGAAAAATTAGTGCTCTTTTCATTTTATGTTGTATGTAATAAGGTTTAATGCAAAATTAATCAAAACAAAAACTTTAAGAATAATTTTCTATTAGTTGGGAGTTGTTTCAATTAACATGCATAAATTTTTATGCAATTCATTCACGGCTTTTTGATGAAATATTGGATATAGCCATTTCTCTCTAAATTTTGATAGATTTCTATATCTAGTTTCCTGGCAGATTACAGTGTTTCCATCGGTATTCTCAGCCAGTTTTATCTGTTGGGTTCCTTCTGTCATCCCATTGTTTAAGTAGCATAGTTGAATTGTCTTGTTTTCATCATCAATTTTTGTAACTTCAAGTGCTACTGCAATATTTTTAATGCCACCTAAAAGTTTGAGGTTTAAATAGATAATTTCTCCTTCCTCAATTCCTTGGTAATCATCGTCATTGTATAGGACTCTATCCGTTTTGCTGGAGTATAGGAGCCCAAATGTGACCATTCTACCTCGATATTCGTCGCGTGGTTTAATACTTTTTAATTTGTTCCAAACATTTTGAATTTTCTCTTTAATAGTTTGGGAACTTCTATGGAAACTAAACGTAAAAGAGTCCTGCTCGCTATAGCACGATGGTTTTAAATCGCTAAAGAATTCTATTCCGTCCAATTGTTGCTTTTTTAAAAGACTTCGCACTTTTTTTTGCGATATCCTGTCGAAATCTGTTGATTTTATTGATAATTGTGCGTAGTTGCGAGTGCTCCAACTCAAAATGCCTAAAAGCACGATAAGTTTATAAGCGAGTTGATACGTGCTTTTAGGTTTTGACATATTTGACTTTCAAACTGTTAATTTAATTATGCTGAATTAAATATATTCAACAACAAGATAGCTAAAGATACTAGTTATTCATACATTATGCGGTTTTTTATGAGATTTTTGTTTATTTTGATTGTGAGAATATAAAATAATAATTGTCAGCAATATAAGAGGTGAATATGAGATTTTATCCATTTATTCAATCATTTTTTGTAACAAACTATACGTCCATACTACTAATAAGTAAAAACTAGTTTTTTTATGATTAACAAGGAGGAACATTTTAAGCAGGTTGTAGAGCAAAACAAAGGGCGGATACTGCGAATATGCAAATCGTATGCTCCATCGGAGGAGGATTGTAAGGATATGTACCAAGAAGTGCTTATCAATATATGGAAAAGCCTGGAGACTTTTAAGGGAAACTCTGAGATAGGAACTTGGATTTACCGTATTGCAGTGAATACTTCGTTAACATTTGCAGGGAAACAGTACAAGCGGATGAAGTTGAATGTTGATGTTGAAACTTCGAATCTAAAGAGCTTGTTGGACGAAGAGCGAGACGAGGCACTTATCAAGGAGAATAGGTTTCAAGAATTACAGGTGTATCTGAACCAACTATCCGTAATAGATAAAGCGCTAATGGGCTTAGTGCTCGAAGGCCTTTCGACAAAGGAAATTGCCGATGTAATTGGTATAACCGAGCCCAACGTTAGGGTAAAAATCCATAGGATAAAGGAACATTTAAGAATTAGTATGAAACGAGGTGGTTATGAATAATCAATTTGAAAATATGGAAACTCAGGATTTGAATACCAATAATAAATTAGATAGCATTGATTCTCTTGTCGTTGATTTGAAAAAAGAGGATTTGAGGAATCTCAATTTGATGAAAAGTTTTAAATGGATTTACCTTGTAATGATTATTGCTTACACATTGCTTATGGTTGTAAATCCTGATTCCGATTTAAAACTCCATAATAGAATATCGGGAATTTGTTATGTTGTTGCTTTTGGAATTTTTATGTTGATTTTCAGGAAGTACCACAAGGAGTATAGCGAAATTGATTATACAGTGCCCGTAGTGGAAATGCTTTCAAAAGCGGCAAAAAGGTATAAATTCAGATGGAAAAGTATTCTGATTTGTATGCCATCCATAATATTAATTGATATTGGAGTTGTTCTGTCAGACTTCTTTGTAAATCCCGAAATTGATTGGAGTAGCATTGTAGTTTTTCAACTAATTTATTTTGGACTTATGACTATTAGTGGTTTTGTTGGCTATATGATTTGGAGAACACGCCAGAAGCCACTTTATGATGGGGCTATGCAACTGCTGAAAGAACTTGAAGGGAATTAATCTTAAAAAGGGACATTAACTATGAATGTCCCTTATGATTTATTTAATTCTACCAGGGTTCTGCTTGATAAACGCTTCCCAACTCGATGCTTTACCTGTACCTCCCAGCGCGCTGTTTTGCTGGTAAAAATGGCATACGGCGGCAGCAAGTCCATCGGTAGCATCAAAGTAGTCCTGAGAAAACTCTTTTTCCTTCAGAATAGTTTTAAGCATCTCGGCTACCTGTTCTTTCGATGCGCTTCCTGCTCCAGTTATTGATTGTTTAATTTTACGCGGAGCGTATTCAAAAATTGGAATTGAACGCGATAGAACTGCGGCCATTGCAACACCTTGGGCTCGGCCCAACTTCAGCATACTTTGAACGTTTTTACCGAAAAAGGGTGCTTCAATGGCAACTTCATCGGGTAGGTATTGGTCAACCAACATCTGAACCCGTTCGTAAATGGTTTTTAACTTAAGGTAATGGTCGCCGTATTTTCCGAGTTCAATAACACCAAGCACAATTAGCCTCATACTATTTTTACCACTCCCCGCAATAATCCCATATCCCAGAATGTTTGTACCGGGGTCAATTCCAAGGATTATTTTCTCTTTATTTTCTGATAGTTTGCCTGCTGTCATTTCTTCTTAACTTGATTACCATGCACCAATTTCAGCCTTTAATCCTTTACCCACAATCGGGTTGAAATCCTTAACAACTTCTGTTTTTGATGATTTTGGGAAAGATGCTCCAAGGTTCAATAAGGCTGCATTTAGACTGGCTTCATTCACATCGCCAAAAGGCAATGTAATGTCATCTGCTGCACTAATGTTTACAGGAATTCCATCGAAATAATCTCCTTCGTTGTTGGCGTTCCGCATTGTGAAGCAAATAGGTACGAAGGCCCAATCTATGCTGGGGTCATTAAATTTAAAAACATACATTCCGGCGGGCTTTCCATGGGTTTTTTCTCCTACAAGGGTTACCCCAAGGAATGGTTTTAACCCATTTATGAGTAGTTCACTAGCCGAAGCAGAACTTTGGGTTGTAATAAAAGTAACCTTATTTAGTGGCAATGAGTAGTCGTTAGCGTTAAAAAGGATATAATCGTTTAAATTGGTGTTTTTATCGTTATGATATGATTTGGTGTAAATTTTTCCGAAAGCAACACTTCCTCCAATTAAATTTGCAAGGTAACTCGATACGTCTACTTGTCCTCCTCCATTGTAACGTAAATCTACAATTAATTCCGTAACGCCTTTGCTTTTAAAGTCAGCAAAAACTGTGTTTAACTCGGACTCTGAGGTTGAGATAAAACTTTCCAGAACAAAATAACCTATTTTTTTTGTATCAAAGGTATATACAGAATCCATGAGAACGGTGTTCATTGCTATTGCTGCTTTGGAGAAGGTGTACTCGTGTGTGGTTCCTGCTGGCGATTTAAAAACGAAGGTTTTACTTAAGCCAGCCTCACTTGGGCCTATTAGCGATGAGTAATTCTCTGGGGTTGGAGTTTGTCCATCAATACTGATTATTTGCCATCCTCTATTTATGCCTTGAGCATAAAGGGGCGAATTCTTAAAAACAAATGAAAGGAATAGTTCCCCATCGCTATTGAATCCGGAACCAAACCCAAAACCAACGTATGCACCTTGGTTGTAGTAGGCTTCTAGCTCGGTTCGGGTTGTAACGTAGCTCCATTTGTCGGGTGGATTTACTCTGAGTGCATCCATTAACTCTACTGGCGAAGCATAATCGTCGGGATTAACACTGGACATTTGATTGTACCATAGGTAGTACTCGTTCATAATGCTATAAAGTTCCTTGTTAACATTAACTTGATAGTCTTCTTCTTCCTCGCACGAATACAATGCAAGAACGATTATTGGGATTATTAATAGTAGTTTAAACTTGTTCATAATAAGTAATTTTTATATTCTTTTATTTTTGCCAATATACTGTTGGAACAAAATTGCACCAATTATAATAGATAAACCAACTAAAGTGGTCCAAATTACCTTTTCCTTTAAAACTAAACTTACAAACATCAGGGCAACAAAGGGCACCAGGTACGAGAAGTTTCCAAGTTTTGCTGTGTTGGTTGCATATTTCATTGCTTTTAACCAAAGCACAAAAGTTATACCCATCTCAAAGGCTCCAATATAAATTGATGCCAATAATCCATTCAAAGGGAGTGAATTAAACCCATCGAATATGAGCATTGGCGCCAAGCAGAATATGGTTGCGAATCCAAAACTCAGGAAGAGTTTAACAACCTCGTCTCTGTCTTTATCCCTAACATTAATTATCCAGAACGATGCCCATACAATCGAACTGATTAGTGCAAGTGTTACGCCAAGCGGATTGCTGGCAGAGAAAACATCAATGCTTCCTTGCGATGAAATAAAAACAACACCGATAAAACTTAAAAAGAGCGCAGCAAAGTCGTACCAATGGAGTTTTTGCTTTAGGAAAACTGCAGCAAGTAGCACAAGTATTATTGGCCAAACATAGTTTAAGGGTTGAGCAACTTGTGCAGGTAAAAGACTGTAAGCCTTGAAGAGCACAAAGTAGTATAGGAATGGGTTTAGAAATCCTTCCAGTATCGAGTTTCCAAGTTGCTTCCTGTTTGTTGATAGTAAATCTTTTCCCTTATTTTGAATTAGTAGTATTGAAAAAAGAATAACAGTTGCCGATAACGACGACCAAAACAAAAGTTGCACGTAGTTAAACGATTTCAACCCAAGTTTGAACGCGGTGGCCGAAGTCCCCCAAAAAAGGATTACGAGCGAAGCGTACAGGTACGATTTCTTTTGACTTTCCAATTGTTCAGTATTTTATGTGTGCAAGATATAAAGAAAAAGGTGGTTTTGCTACCACCTTTTTTCTACTTTATTTCAACATTATGCCTTTTTATTGTATCAATAAAATCTCTGAAATAGGTATCGTTGTGTACGGTTACACTTGTTTTTCGAGAATCATTCAATTGGATAGAAATTCTTATGTATAATTTTTTCCTTGTGATAATAGAGATGCTTTTTAAATCCTTAATAGGAAATGCAATGTTGCTGGTTTTTCTTATTTCTATCAATTTTAAAACAGAAATTGTGAGAAGTATGATTATAACAATTGATAATAGTAAATCGTGAATTATCATTGATTTATCGGTGCTATATGATCCTTCAAAAATTCTAATAGCAGGCCCAATTGAAAAAAATATGATAATGAAAATACTATACCAAAATGCTTTGGCATCACGTTGAATAAAAATCTCATCATCATCGAATATTATGTTCCCCGTTACGAAACTACTTCCTCTAAGTAGTTTTTGAAACTTGTTACCTTCTTTCGATTCCATAAAATGATTCTATAAGAAACCTAACTCCAACATGGCCTCATCGCTCATTCTACTTTTATCCCAGGGTGGGTCAAATGTTAGTTTGATGATGGCTCCTGTTACTCCTTCAATTTTTGAGACTTTTTCTTCTACCTCTTCAATCAGTTGGTCGGCCATTGGGCAGTTGGGCGCAGTTAGCGTTAGGGTGATTGTTACTTTGCGGTTTTCATCAACGTCGGTGTCGTAAATTAACCCCAAATCGTATATGTTAACGGGAATTTCGGGGTCGTAAATATTTTTTAGTGTTTTAACAATATCGGTTTGTATTGCTAGTTCGTCGCGTAGTTCCATATTGATGTGTTTTTCAGAAAAACAATCGAATTTAATTTAAGTTTAGGCATTGTTGCCTTTGGCTTGATAAGCCAATGCATACATCCTCATTTGTTTAACCATTGCCACTAATCCGTTACTGCGGGTAGGAGATAGGTTTTCCTTCAACCCAATTTTATCGATAAAGTACAGGTCGGCATCGAGTATTTCCTGTGGAGTTCTATTTGTGAGAACCTTGATGAGCAGCGAAACTATACCCTTAGTGATTATGGCATCACTATCGGCCGAAAATTGAACTTTGCCCTCAACCAAATCCGCATCGAGCCATACTTTGCTCTGGCAGCCTTTTATCAGGTATTGGTCGGTACGTTTCCTTTCGTCAATTGGTGGTAAATCCTTTCCCAACTCAATTAACTGCTGGTAGCGGTCCATCCAATCGTCGAATAAACTAAAATCATCTACAATGCTATCCTGAACTTCGTTAAGTGTCATACTCTTTTTTTCTACAAAGATAGTTAATTGGCTATTAGACTGTAGGCTATTAGACTGTAGTTTTAATCAACTATCAACCAACAACTATCAACCAAGTTTACCCAAACATCTCCTTTACTTTAATAACTCCCGCTACAAGTCTATCAACCTCCTCAAATGTGTTGTAGAATGCCAGCGATGCACGCACTGTTCCATCAATCCCAAAATGGTCAATAACTGGTTGGGTACAATGGTTGCCTGTGCGAACGGCTATTCCCATTTTATCCAATATCATACCTGTATCGTAGGGGTGAATATCCTTTAAAACAAATGAGATTATTGATGCTTTATCCTTAGCTGTTCCAATAATTCTGAGTCCGTCAATTTCAAGTAGTTTTTTTGTAGCGTACTCCAATAGTTCTGTTTCGTAAGAAGTTGCTTGCTCAATCCCAACTGATTTGTAGTAGTTGATTGCGGTTGCAAGTCCAGCTGCACCAATGTAGTTTGCAGTTCCAGCCTCAAACTTGAATGGCAACTCGTTGAATGTGGTTTTGGCAAACGATACAGTTGCAATCATATCGCCACCACCTTGCCACGGAACCATTTGGTTTAGCCATTTCTCCTTACCGTAAAGCACCCCAATACCTGTTGGCCCATAGATTTTGTGCCCAGAGAATGCGTAGAAATCGGCATCGAGGTCTTGTACATCAATAATTCCATGTTTTACGCCCTGTGCTCCATCAATTAGTACAGGAACATTATGCCTGTGGGCAATTTCAATTATCTGCTTTATTGGGTTTACAGTGCCAAGCGTGTTCGAAACTTGTGTTACTGAAAGCATTCTAGTTTTTGGCGTGATAAGCGATTCAAGCATATCAACTTTAAGTTCACCATTCTCATCGAAAGGAAGAACTTTGAGGTTTGCACCTTTACGTTCGCAGAGCAGTTGCCAAGGAACAATATTTGAGTGGTGCTCCATCTCGGTAACAATCACTTCATCGCCTGATTTTACAAATACTTCGCCAAAAGAGAAAGCCACCAAGTTAATGGATGCTGTTGTTCCCGATGTGAAAATAATCTCAGAAGTTTTTTCTGCGTTGAGAAATTCTCTAATTACCTCGCGAGCTTTTTCGTACTCCTCAGTGGATTCCGCACTTAGCTTATGAACTCCACGATGAATGTTTGCATTGATTGAGTTGTAGAATTTCTCAATGGTGTCGAGAACTGTCTTTGGTTTCTGGGTTGTTGCTCCATTATCGAAATACACTAGCGGTTTACCATATACTTCACGTTGTAGTATAGGAAAATCCTTTCGAATTTCATTCAAGTTGTTCGTTGTTCGTTGTTCGTTGTTCGGGAATATGGGCATCTTGGCTATTTTTTGTTTTGAAAGTAATTTATAAAACCATTGATAAGCATCTTACAATTCTGAAGTTTTGTCCACAATTGCTCAAATTGAGAATTGTTTAAATTATAAATTTCCTTGCATAGGATTAGTTGAGTTTCTAACTCAAACATTGAGCCTCTTGCAATGAAAAGGAATTGAATGGTGTCTTTTGTGTGATTTCTTCCAATACCTTCAGCAATGTTTGATGGAATTGATACAGCAGCACGTCGAACTTGTAGCGTTAACCCGAATTGTTCGTTCGAAGGCATATCATTAGTAAACTCATAAACAAGTTTTACTAATTCCTTGGTTTCCTTCCAAACGTCTAATTCTTTGTAATCCATCATCATTCTCTTTACGAACAACAAACAACCATCAACGAACAACTACACTTAGCAGCAATGCATTGGACAGTTATGGCAGCGCGATAGTTCGCCACGTAGGCGCTTGTTCACCAAGTCGTCAACGCGTTCACGTAACGATTCTATTGAAACACGCTTAACAACCTCGTGAGCAAAGCCAAACATCAACAGTAATTTTGCCTCACGCTCTCCAATACCGCGAGCACGCATGTAGAACAATGCTTCGTAATCGATTTGACCAATTGTGGCACCGTGCGAACATTTTACATCATCGGCATAAATCTCAAGCTGTGGTTTGGTGTTCATTTTGGCATCGGCAGTGAGCAAAAGGTTGTTGTTCGACTGGTATGCCTGAGTTTTCTGTGCATCTCGGCGAACAAGTATTCTGCCATTGAATGCTCCAGTGGCTTGGTCGTCGAGGATGCCTTTGTATAGTTCGTTGCTGGTGCAGTTTGGTACTGCGTGGTCAATAAACGTGTAGTTATCGGTATGCTGTGTACGGTCGGTTAGATATAATCCGTATGCGTGAGCATCGGCGCCCTCGCCTGCAAGCTGCATATTCAGGTTGTTTCGGATAAATCCACCGTGCAACGATAGCACGTTTGAAATCATCTTTGAGTCGCGTTCCTGCTTAACGTATGTGTGTGTAAGTTGATTAGATTCGTTATGCTCATTCTGCATTTTTACGAACTCCAGCTGTGCGTTTGCTCCAACTGAAATCTCTGTAACAACATTAGAAATGAATCTTTTTGGCGATAGTGAGTGGTCGCAAACCAGCACATTTGCTTGGCTCGATTCCTCCAGAATGATTAAGTTGCGGTACTGAACCAACAAATTCTCATCTGACATCAAAAGGTTGATGATTTGGATTGGTTTTGTGCAAACAACACTCTTGGGAACATAGATAAATACTCCATCTTGCGCAAATGCAGTGTTTAAAGCAACTAATCCATCCGCATTATTCTCGGCCTGAGTATTGTAATGCTTTTCGAATAGGTGTGGGTATTTTGCAGCCGCATCAATAATACTTCCAATTACAATTCCATTGTCAAGGACTTGAAGTCTGTTGGGATTTGGCAGGTAAAAACCATTTAATACCAATGCAAGATGAGTATCAAGTTCTGGAATATCGCAACGGAAAATATCTTCAACTTTAAAGGTGATATTCTTAGGAGCGAAGTATTTCTCGTACTCGTAACTGAATATCGATTCAATTTTGGAGTACTTATACTTCTCGTTTTTTTGATTTGGCAAGCCAAGTATTCTGAAATTCTGAATTGCCTCCTCGCGGTGATGATTCATTAATGCTGAACTTCCCTCCGAAATCAAATCCAGATTGTCGAGGTAAAGGTTCACCATTTCATCCTTTATATTTTGTGTGGCAGTTTTGCTCATCTTTTTTGACTATTTGACTGATTGACTATTAGGTTTTAGTGGCTGTTTTAATTTACAAACAACCATCAACGGACAACTAATTCCCATTTTTAATCCAATCGTATCCTTTTTCCTCAAGTTCAAGTGCTAGTTCTTTGCCAGAACTCTTAACAATACGTCCGTTGTAAAGGATGTGAACAAAATCAGGAACAATGTAGTCCAAAAGCCTTTGGTAGTGAGTGATAACGATTGTGGCATTCTCGGCATTTTTTAATTTATTAACACCGTTTGCCACAACACGTAGAGCATCAATATCCAAACCAGAGTCAGTCTCGTCGAGGATTGATAGCTTTGGCTCAAGCATCGCCATTTGAAAAATCTCATTTTTCTTTTTCTCGCCACCAGAAAAACCCTCGTTTACAGAGCGGTTTGTAAGTGCAGAATCAATCTCCACCAACTCTTTACGCTCACGTAAAAGTTTTAGAAAATCCGAAGCAGAAAGTGGCTCTAGGTTACGATACTTACGATGCTCGTTTACCGCAGCCTTCATGAAATTAACCATACTAACGCCTGGAATCTCTACAGGATACTGGAAACTTAAGAAAATACCTTCGCGAGAACGAACCTCTGCAGGCATTTCCAGTACATCTTTTCCGTTGAATGTTACAGAACCGTGCGTAACTTCAACAATCTCCCTGCCGGTTAACACCGATGCAAGAGTGCTTTTGCCTGAGCCGTTAGGTCCCATAATGGCGTGAACCTCACCTGGTTTTACTTCTAGGTTGATACCTTTTAGTATCTCTTTATCGTTTATTTTTGCGTGTAAATCCTTAATTACTAGCATAATATTTTCTTTATTTTATTTTCAAAATCAATCAACGAACAACAATCAACAAACAACGAAATTTACCCAACACTGCCTTCAAGGCTAATCTGTAGTAGTTTCTGTGCTTCAACGGCAAATTCCATTGGCAGTTTATTCAATACCTCCTTGGCGTAGCCATTAATAATTAATCCTACAGCGTCCTCAGTAGATAAACCACGCTGGTTGCAGTAAAAGATTTGATCCTCACCAATTTTAGAAGTTGTAGCCTCGTGCTCAACAATTGCTGTTGGGTTATCGACTTCTAGGTATGGAAATGTGTGCGCTCCGCACTTATCACCTAAAAGCAGTGAGTCGCACTGCGAGAAGTTTCGGGCATTATCGGCTCCTTTAAGAACTTTAACCAAACCACGGTAACTGTTATTGCTAACCCCAGCCGATATCCCTTTTGATACAATTCTACTACGAGTGTTTTTGCCAATATGAATCATTTTGGTACCAGTATCGGCTTGTTGGTGGTTGTTTGTAACTGCCACTGAGTAAAATTCACCGTAAGAGTTATCGCCTAACAATATGCAACTTGGATATTTCCAAGTAACTGCCGAACCAGTTTCTACCTGAGTCCAAGAAATTTTACTATTCTTTCCTTTACAAATTCCTCGTTTAGTAACAAAGTTATAGATACCGCCCTTGCCATTTTTATCGCCAGGATACCAATTCTGAACAGTTGAGTACTTCACCTCGGCGTTTTCGTGTGCAATAATTTCCACCACAGCAGCGTGAAGCTGATTCTCGTCGCGCATTGGAGCAGTACAACCCTCGAGGTACGAAACGTAACTCTCATCATCAGCAACAATCAGTGTGCGTTCAAACTGCCCTGTGTTCGATGCATTTATGCGGAAGTATGTACTCAATTCCATAGGACAACGAACGCCCTTTGGAATATAGCAGAAAGAACCATCGCTGAAAACTGCGGAGTTAAGTGCTGCAAAGTAATTGTCGGTTACGGGAACAACCGATGCTAGGTATTTCTTTACCAAATCGGGATGCTCCTTTATAGCCTCGCTCATTGAGCAGAAAATAATACCCTGTTCAGCCAATGTTTCGCGGAAAGTAGTTTTAACCGATGTGCTATCCATAACTGCATCAACTGCAACTCCAGAAAGCATTTTTTGCTCCTCCAGCGGAATCCCAAGTTTATCGAAGGTTTCCTTAAGAATTGGGTCAACTTCGTCCATACTATTCAGCGTAGCTTTTTGCTTTGGAGCAGCATAGTAAATTATATCCTGATAATCGATAGTTGGTATTTGCAGATGCGCCCACTCGGGCATCTCCATGTTTAGCCAATGACGGAATGCCTTAAGCCTGAACTCAAGCATCCACTCGGGTTCTCCTTTTTTCTCGGAGATTATACGTACAATATCCTCGTTAAGTCCCTTGGGTATTGTTTCGGTTTCGATTTCGGTAACAAAGCCGTACTTGTACTCCGACCCCGTTACTTCATCAAGTATTTTATCCTGTTCGTTTGCCATTTTAAAAGACTCTAGATATTAGATTCAAGACGTTAGACATAGTAAAGTCTTGATTATTGTTAAAAATATTGATACAAAATAAACAAGCCAATCATGCTATTGTTTAAAAAATAACAATCAAATTAGATTTAATCTAAATTAATGGCAAAGATATTCAGTTTGAATGGAAATTGAAAAGAAAATTTAATGTTATTGGTGATGTTTTATGTCAATTTATGTGAAGTTTAAAAATGTAAAAAAGGTTTAGCACTTAGAAAGTGCCAAACCTTATAACTTTTATAGATGCGATATTAATAATGGAAATGCTTAGCTGTTTCCTTTAGGTTACCTGCAAGTTGGAGCAAGCGATCGGAATACGATGCTAAATCGCGTGCAGCATCGCCTGTCATGTTGCTAACATCGTTAAGTTTTGACATGGACTCATTGATAGTATGAGTTTGCTCAAGTTGCTGTTCAAAGTTGCGGGCAATTTCAACGGTGATATCTGCAGTTTTGTTAATTTCAGAGACCAACAACTCCATAACTGTTCTAACCTCATCAACAGTTGAAAGGCTTGTGCGTGAAAGGTCAACAATTTCCGATGCGGCCTGTTTGGAACGCTCGGCCAATTTGCGAACCTCGCCAGCAACCACAGCAAATCCACGTCCATGCTCACCCGCACGAGCTGCTTCCACCGCAGCATTCAATGCGAGAATATTGGTTTGGAATGCGATATCGTTAATTACCTGTATTTTGTTGGTAACCTTTGTCATTGCATCCAAAGCCTGTTGTGATATTTCAGTTCCTTTTTTAATTGTGTAAACGGCTGTTAAAGAGATCTCGCGAGCTTTTTGAACGTTGGAGTTACTCTGCTCAATGGACTGTGTAACCTTACGAACAGCATCGGAAACATCGGTAGATGTGTTTGAGAGTTCCTCAACCGTAGTGTTCAGTGCCTCAGTGCTAGTATTCATTGTCTGGCCAGAGTTAATAATCTCCTCGGAAACACTGCCAATACTACGGAATGTGCTCCTTAAC
>JAEXVC010000090.1 GCA_023406715.1 Bacteroidota bacterium
CTATTGCAAGGGTAAGTCTTCCAAGCTCGTCGTTTCTTTGCATATCAGCCTTATCTACCGTTACCTTAAGGTCTCCTTCGCTAATCCTAGTGACTGCATTTATTGAATTATCCAGGGGTTTTCGCACCTTGCTGGCTATAGCCCTTATAATGAATATACCCATTACTATAATGCCCGGTGTAGTAATATAGGCCTTAACTGTTTCAGGGTAAAGATGTTTTAGGTTTACAACAACATCAATAACAACCCAAGATATAAGCATAAGGCTTCCCATATAGTAAAGAATAGAACCCTTAAAGTAAAAACGTATAGTGGCAATGCCTATTGGAATTGCTACTACCATAATTAGAATTATTTCCAGTAATCCTTTCGACATGGCAGTAAATTTTAATTGAGCGTTTAAACTAAACCGAATAAAACACAAATGCAACAGCATTTATGCTTTATACGACACGGTTCAAACATTTGTTTATTTTGATAGTTTATTCAGGAAAATTAGACTAAACTAACCAGAAAATCAAAAAAACTAGAAATTATTTTCAATAACAATAGGCTTAAACACTAGACCTTTCTCAGAAATTCCTTCCAGAACTCGGGGTAGTGCATACTTTAAGTTGCGTTGAGCCTTAACTGAATCGTGAAATACAACTATTGCACCAGGGTGAATATTTCTCATCACATACTTGACTACCTTACGTGGCGACACCCTTTTGCTATAGTCCATACTTAACACATCCCACATTATAATCCTATACCTGTGGCGAAGCAGTAGTATTTGACGTGGCGATACTCGTCCGTAAGGCGGTCTGAAGAGGTTGCTTTTAATAAATGAGTTTGCATAGATAATGTCCTGGATGTACTGTGAAGTATCGGTATGCCAGCCCTTAATGTGGCTGTAAGAATGATTTCCTACAGAATGTCCATCGGCGAGGATTTGCTCATAAATATCGGGGTTCATCTCTACGTTTTTTGCTAGGCAAAAAAATGTTGCCTTGGCATTGTACTTCCTTAACTGCTCTAGTACCCAAGGTGTAATTTCCTGAGTTGGTCCATCGTCGAAAGTAAGGAACACCCCTTCCTTTTCATCTGGGAAATTCCAGATAAAGTTTGGGAAAAAGCGTTGAAAAAAACGTGGAGGACTAAGATTAATCATAAATCAACCTATTGCAACATCGATATGTACTTTTCAAATTCAGTATATAGTTGCTTTTGATGATTCCCTCTTTCGTATCTCTCGGCTAGTTTATAAAGTTCCTGTAGAATTGCCATGTTTAGTTGTAAATCGTCATACAGCCCTTGTATCTTATCTTTTCCAACATTGTAAAAAATGAAATCTAAGTAATCTTTGGATTGGTTAAACATCAGTGTTGAGTACTCAATCGCTTTTTGAGTATTTTCAGCCCTGTAGTAGCCTTCAATTAATTGTAGGGCAAAGTAGTTCAGTGGGACAGTTTTGACAGGCAAAACCTCCATACTCCTATCTAAAACTGTGAGTGCCGAGTCTTTTTTCCCTTCGTCAATTAATGCATTTGCAAGTCGGGCAAATAGATTTCTGTAGTTGGAAATAATTCTAAGTTTATTCTCGTCAAGGTAAACACTTGGATTACTAATACTACGGAAGCGGTACTTGTTCATAATATTATCGTACATCTCCGATGTATTTACATTTCCTAGTCCCCATTGCTTTTTGCTTGCAATTGGTGCTATTTGGTACATCAAGCCTTCCAACTGAAAGTATCCCTCTATTCCGTGATATGTTTCAGTGCTTACGGTGGTTCCAAAATAAAGATGTCGACCCCAATTGTTCGTTGCAAGTAAATCCATCAGCACTTGACCATCCTTCATAATCATTCGCTTGTTGAGCGACCATTTCATGGTATCAACAATTAAGTGCTGCTTGTCGGCTGAAACCGTTTGGCTCTTAATTACCAAATTTTTATCTATAGGAAGGTACAGTTTCGATGATGGGAAATAGTTTATCTTTTCATTCCTGTCGAATGGAGATGGAAGTTCTGCTGCAGGTTCATCGCTAAGCATAAAGTTAACGGCCTGATTAACGTTTATCGGCTCCTTAATTCTATCGTAAACCAAAACTATGTCGCGCTTTCCAGAAAAGTATTGGTTGTGAGTCATTCTCAGTGGCAGAGGGTCGCTATCGTAGGTTTTTCGCTTCATTTGGTCAACATACCAATCACCACGCAGATAACTCATATTGGCAACCCTAACATCGGTTCTAACACCTTCAACCTCCTGGTTATACCATAAAGGGAATGTATCGTTGTCGCCATACGTGAAAAGAACAGAGTTTTGCTTGCAGCCAATTAGCATGTTATAGCCAAAGTCGGTTGGGATGTAACTACCTGAACGGTCGTGGTCATCCCAGTTTTCCGATGCCATTATTCCTGGCACCAAAAGGGTGCAAAGCGCTGTTGTGGCAATTGCTGTAGATGGATGGTCTTTGAGTTTTTTCACTAATTCGTAAACAGCGAGTAACCCTAGTCCAATCCATATACTAAACGCATAGAAACTTCCGGCATAAGCATAGTCTCGCTCACGAGGTTGGTAAGGTGTTTGGTTTAAGTACACCACAATGGCAACACCAGTTAAGACAAATAGCGATGTAACAACCCAAAAATCATACTTGCGACGGTAGTAGTGGAACATTAAACCCGCAAGTCCTAGAATTAGAGGTAAAAAGTAATACTTATTGTTTGCCTTGTTCTCCTTTAGTTTTGTAGGAATCTTATCCTGTGGACCAAGCCTTGCGTCGTCAATAAAAGAAATACCTGAAATCCAGTTGCCTTTTAGGACATCGCCACGTTCCTGCTTTTGAATATCGTTTTGTCTGCCTGCAAAGTTCCACATGAAGTAACGAAAGTACATGTGTCCTAGCTGATATCTGAAGAAAAACTTCATATTTTCACCAAAAGTCGGAACATAAAGGGTTTGCTTTTGGTTATCCTGAGAGTATCCAATAACAGGTTTGCCCTTAAAATCTGACCAAACTTTATAGGCCTCAACATGCTGAGGGTCATTGCTATTGTACATTCTTGGAAAAAGCATTTCGAAGTTTGGGTCGTAAGCGTAATCCGAATTTTTTCTTACAACAACATACTTCCCATTCTTTGGGGCATACTGAGGGTCCCCTTCTTTTTTATCGACAGGTTGAGCAGTAAAGGTTGGACCGTAAATAAGTGGCCTATCGCCATACTGTTCTCTGTTTAAGTAGTAAAGTAAGGAGAACATGTTATCGGGGCTGTTCTGGTCCATAGGCGGATTTGCCGATGAGCGGATAACAATAACAGCGTAGGAACTATATCCAATTAAAATAACTGTTAATCCTAAAATAATAGTATTTAGAACAACTTTACCTCTACGGTAGGTATAGCGTAACCCATAAATTAGTAATGCAATAATTAGTGCAGCATAGAAAAGAACTCCCGATTTTATGGGAAGACCAAATCCATTTACGAATAGTAATTCAAACTTAGAGGCAAAAACAACAACTCCGTGAATTATTCCGTACATCACTATTAGCAGTAAAATTGCAGATATTGCCAATGCAAGAAATACTCCCTTATGCGAATAAGTATACTTTTTGAAGTAGTAAACTAAAACTATTGCAGGGATTGCCAGCAAGTTTAAAAGGTGAACTCCAATAGAAATACCCATTAAAAAAGCAATAAGAATCAGCCAACGATTTGCGTATGGTTCATCGGCAGAATCTTCCCATTTAAGAATAGCCCAAAAAACCAAGGCAGTAAATAGCGATGATGTAGCATACACCTCACCCTCAACAGCCGAAAACCAAAAAGTATCGGAAAAAGTGTAAGTCAGTGCCCCAATAATACCTGCTGATAGTATAAGGATAAGTTGAGTTAAATTCAACTGTTTGTTATCACCAACAACTATTTTACGGGCAAGGTGAGTAATACTCCAAAACAAAAACAGTATGGTAAATGCACTAACCAGTGCGGATAAAGCATTAGCAAAAACAGGAATCAACTCCTTGGTAGGAGCTAGCATCGTAAAAAAACGAACCATTAGCATAAAAAATGGCGCTCCAGGAGGATGGCCCACCTCTAATTTATATCCGCTGGCAATAAACTCGCCACAATCCCAGAAACTTGCGGTTGGTTCAATGGTTACCAGATAAACAAATGAGGCAATGGCAAAAATTATCCAACCTCCTATATTGTTATATTTGCGGAAGGAATTGAAATCGATGTTGAGCATAAAGTCCCGTTTTGATTCAACCCCAAAGGTATAATTTTTTTGATGTTAATGTCCAATTTGTTTTGAATGTCTATATTTACACGAATAATATTAAAATGATTTCAAGTTTTGCAAAGAGATGGCTAAAAAAAATCGTTTTGCCAGTTCGCAAGAATTTTGCAGACTAAAATTATTATCATAATTATGGTTTTTTGTATTTTAATGCTTTGAAATGAGAGTTTTAACCTTATAAAAATATCACAATGAAATCGAAGAATATTTTGATTGTGCTAATAGCAGTTTTAGCAATAGCAGTATTAGGCTACTTTATGATGAAACCCAAACTAGCTCAAACTAGTTATAATCAGGGCTTGGAGCTACTCGATTCGCTGAAATACCAAGAGGCGTACTATAAATTCGACAAGGCCGTTAGAATGAATTCAAGCATTGCTGATTACTATTTCCATAGAGCTTTAGCGCTTGCTGGCTTGGACAAAAATATGGAGGCTATTGAGGATTACACAAAGGCAATTGCTATCGACTCAAGTCGATTTGATTTTTACCTGTATAGAGGTGTAGCATCACGCAAAACGAACCAACCGGATTTGGCTTTGGCCGATTTAAACAAGGCTATTGCATTAAATGATTCGAGTTCTAAAGCCTACTACGAAAGGGGTTTGCTAAATGCAGCAATGATGAATTTTGACGAATCAATTAAGGATTACTATAGAAGCATTGAGCTGGACGGAACAAATCTAGAGGCGTTCTATAGCCGTGGCGAATCGTTTGCAAACCTTTCTGATTTTAAAGGAGCTATTGCCGATTACGATAAAATGATTGAAGGCTCAAGCGCAACCGCCGATGCCTACAAAAAAAGAGGTATTTTTAAGTTAAAAATTCAAGATTACGATGGGGCTGTTAAGGACTTACTAATAGCAACAGAAAAAGACCAAACAGATAAGGAGGTTTTATATAATCTTGGCGATGCCTACTCCAACCTTAAGGATTATAACAATGCCATTAAGTATATCGATAAGGCATTGGGAATTGATCCAAAATACGATGTTGCTTATGGAACTAAAGGCGGTGTGTTGCTCCATAAAGGAGACTTTAAGGCTGCAATACAGAGTTTCGATAAGGCCATAGCCCTAAAACCCAATTACCTAAGAGCAATTTACGGACGTGGAATTTGCAAGGCTTTTCTAAAGGACTATAAAGGTTCTATTTCCGATTTCACCAAAGTAATTGCGTTGGATAAAAATTATTCTCAAGCCTATTACAATAGGGCAATTTCAAATGCAATTCTTAAAAATCATAAAGAGGCAATACCCGATTATGATATGGCAATTAATGCTGACCCTAAAAATCCCGAAATATACTATAACCGAGGAATATCAAAAATGAATGTTCAGGATACCAATGGAGGTTGCGACGATTTTCGAAAAGCCCTAGAACTAGGTTACCAACCCGCTGAGCAGATGATAAATATTTATTGTCCGAAATCAAGCAACTAAATATGACTAGAGGAGCGACTTTGCCGCTCCTCTTCGTTTTATAATGGAATTTGAACCGTAAACTTACTACCCTTGCCCTCTTCGGATTCTATAAGAATATTTCCTCCCATCTTTTCAACAAATTCTTTACAAAGCACCATGCCAAGTCCGGTGCTTGGCTCGTAGTTGGTACCAAGCCTGCTTTTTGAACTGTCGAGGGTAAAGAGGTTTTCGATGATTTCTTGGCTCATGCCAATACCATTGTCGGAAATGTAAATATCAACGTATAATCCGGCGAACTTTGACGATATCTCCACCCTACCTCCTTGCGGTGTAAACTTAACAGCATTCGATGCAATATTACGAATAACAGATTGAAGCATATGCGGGTCAGCAGTTAACTCAACATACCTGTCTACCTCGCAAGCTAGCTCAATGTTTTTTTCCTTTGCACTATCAGATATAACTGCGATAGACTCCTCAACAAGTTTGCTGAGTTTAATTCTCTGTGGAGAATAGTTAATGGCGTTTCGTTGGATGCGCGACCAATCCAGCAGATTCTCCAAAAGGCCAAAAAGATGTGTGGCTGTGATTTGCAAATTGCTAGAGAGCAGTTTTACCTTATCAATCCTTTTTCGTTTAAGTTCTTCCAGAATAAGGTCGGCAATGCTCACAAAAGTTCCCATCGGGCCACGCAAATCGTGGGCTACTATGGAGAAAAATTTATCCTTTTCGGCATTCAGAATACTTAACTCGCTGTTCTGTTTTTCAATGGTATTATTCTTCCGCTGAAGTTGTAAGTTGAGTTTATTCAACTTTTTGTTTTTGAAATATATAACCGAAAAGAATACAACTGTGAGCGCAAGAATTATTAGGAGAAAAATTATCTGATTTCGGGTTCTGGATTTTTGGTATTGCAACTCTGCTTTTCGTTTTTCAATTTCGTTCTGGAAATTTAATGCGTTAATTTTTAGTCCTAAATCGTACTTGTAGAAGGTTGCCACCTCGTTCCTGGCAATATTCATGAATTCAATAGCTTTTTGAGAATTGCCTGTGTTTTGATATAGCTCTCCAAGTATATTCGCGTTAATTAATCTATAAACTGAAATATTCTGTTTCTGAGCAATATTGTATGCCATCAGGCTGCTCTCAATGGCCTCTTGGTATCGTTTTTGGCTACGACGCAAGAGCGCAATATTGAAGTAAACCAGAGCCATATCATTTTCAAGCCTTTCCTTTTGGGTTAATTGGAGCACGTTGGCTAAAGTTGAGTCAGCTTTCTGAAAATCGAACACTGACGAGTAAAGCGCTCCTAGTAAAATCTTGTTTGATATTTCAAGATTTGGATATATGCTTGACTTTGCATATCGGTTCGATTGTGTAATATAGAACCTAGTGGAATCAAAGTTTGTTAAAAAATCAGGCATGAATTTTAATGCAGAGTCCAATGCCTGTCGGTTCGTTTTGCCAGCCCTTACTAGTTCTTGAAATTTTTCAGCATTTATTAGTAGTTCATAGGTCGATGCTGCCAATCTGTTGTAGGTTCGGGCAAGCATTGCGGAATCGTTAATCGTTTGCTGAATGGTCAGAGCCTTTTTTAAGAATTCTAAGGAGAGCTCCCTGTTTCCGTTAGCTCTATATGTTTCGCCTATCTCGCAAAGACTCTGCGACTCTTTTTCCGTTAAACTAAGTTCTTTGAATAGCTCTACCGATGCAAAAAGTTTGGCTATAGAGGTAGAATTATCGCCACAAAGTCTCCATGCGCAACCACTAAGGTAATTTGCCTCAGCTATTTCGATTTTTGAATTAATTGAATCGGCTAGCATTAGCGCCTCTTCGGCATACTCCAAGCAATGGTGGTCTTCTTTAAGAAGCATTGCCTCGCTTAATTCAATGAGCGTAGAGAGTCGCTGCTTAGGGCTATGTGTTTGCTTAAGAACATTTTGCAAACTATCAATTTGATTATTGGCAAAGCAAAGAGAAGATGCTGAAAGTAAAGCAGCAAAAGTTAAGGTAAGGTACTGAAAAACTTTGTGTTGCATACTATGGCTTTGTTAATACCTTTCCATCGAATACAAGTCGGAAAAAGTACGAATACTCTGTTTTCTCGTTTTTTAAATCTAAGTAAGCATTAAAACCTGTTGCTACAAAAAACTCTTTGTTGATATTTTTGCTGAAAGCAAGAGTAGAGGTGATGATTCTGCGCTTATCCTCATCGAACGAAGGGTTAACAGTGGATAAAGAACCGAAAAGTTCCTCGCCTCTTGGATTAACAAACTTTGTTGATTGCCAGTAACCAACCTCCAAAAGCACGCTAGGCCATATTAAAGCCAATTTTGGATGTATGGCATTCCCGTTTTTGTATTTCGATTGTGGATTTGGCGATTTATCCGATGATATATACCCTGATATCTCAAACCCTGCCATAATATCGCTGTCAGCAATAAAAAATCGATGCCCCACGCTACCGCCAAGATTTATTAGAGTAATTACTGGTAATCCTGTGCTATCAATCTGTCCACCTTTGTGGGTGGCAAGAGCAATTGCGGTAGCATAAAAACCAGATTTGGTATCGAAAGTCGAGGGTTTTATCTGCGACACAAATCCAACGGCAAATTCCTCCTGATATGGGCTGCCAGTTTTAATGTAGCGTTCCCAGTTTATCCATAAATCGCCCTTGTATTTTAATTTATCAACTTTAAACTGCACACCCAACTCTGGCTGATTTAGGTATAATCTCTCGGTTTTAAAAAGTGGCTCTGGTAAGCAATGGTTTTCCTTAGAATTTATTGTTCCCACCGTCATGCTGAAAACAGGCGAAATATTGTAGGTTAAACGTAAAACAGGAACAAATTTTTCAAGGCTATCAGCCCCAGCAAGATAAAGAATGTGAAAACCTGCATCAAGGCTATATTTTGCCGACTCAATATTAAGTGTTGGCTGTAAAAAGAAACCAGGAGTGGTATAGCCCTTCTTTATGTTTCCTGTAAACTCCTTATTGTCGAAAAAAGCCGATGAGTATAGCCTTAGGCTTAAGCTGGAGCTATCTGTTTGAGAAAACACAAAGTTGGTCGACATTACTATCAACAAAAGAATAACAAATAACCTACAAACTAAACGCATAAACAATTTTTATTAAAGTTACGACAATAATACAAAAGAGTAAACTAGAAATCAACTTTTTGGAAACACTGGGAAGATTACCGTGATTGTTTTTAATATAACTTTGAAATTAATCTACTAAATTGCATTTCTATAACTCGAACCCATAAAACCTAACACCATGAGTTGGAAGCGTAAATTCAAAATTGGAGGGCTAGTAACTTTGGCAATCCTGGCTATTTATCTGGCGTTACCCCAAAACCATTTTATTATTAGGGCACTTATTTACCAGCACGTAAATATTGACGATTACACACTTTTTCATAACCGAACTGTAAAGAAGGGAGAGGGTCAACCATGGAAAATGTCACCCAACTACAACTCCTATAATTTTAACAAGGAGCAATTGGCATACTTCAACAAATTCAAATCTGTTGCCTATTTGGTTATTAAGGATACTGCAATAGTATCGGAAACATACTGGAATGGATATGGCACCGAATCTATCTCAAACTCATTCTCTATGGCAAAAAGCATTGTTAGTCTGCTGGTGGGATGTGCAATTCAAGATGGTTACATTAAAAGTATTGATGAGCCAATAGCCAATTACCTGCCAGAGTTTAAGGATGGTAGCAAAGGCAAGGTTACCATTAAGCATCTACTTACAATGAGTTCTGGTTTAAGCTGGGACGAATCCTACAGTTCACTCTTCTCGCTTACCACCAAGGGCTATTATGGAAAAGATTTACCCAAGCTGGTTCTGAACCAAACTGCGGTTAAGGAGCCTGGTGTGCTATTTGAGTACAGGAGCGGCGATACACAACTGCTATCGCTTATTGTGGAGAAAGCAACAGGAAAAACACTTGCCGATTACGCATCGGAGCGTATTTGGAGCAGAATAGGTGCGGAGCACGATGCACTTTGGTGTTTAGACCGTAAGGATGGTGTTGAGAAGGCCTTTTGTTGTTTTAATACCAATGCGCGCGATTTTGCCCGTTTTGGTCAACTAATCCTTAATAATGGTCAATGGAAAGGAATACAGTTGGTTCCTTCGGAGTTTCTTAAGGAATCGTTTACCC
>JAEXVC010000105.1 GCA_023406715.1 Bacteroidota bacterium
GGGTAAACCTCAAATGCGTGGCTTGAACCTGAACCGCAAAGTTGTTTGATGTTACTTTTGTTGCAATTGGTTTGACAAAGCCAGAGCCCGATATTCCTGCAACAAATCCGTGGTTTTGGTCAATCTCAAAGGTTAGGTTGGTTCCTTCGGTTATTCCATTCTTAAGGTATATGCCTAAGGTAAATTCATCTTTTGTACCGTCGTTAATAACCATTTGGGTTGAATCAATATCCAGAACAATGGTTTCGTTTGTTATCTGCGAATTATTTATGAAGATATTGCCGCTTGGCCCCGTAATTTTTACTCCACCAATTATTGAGTTCCATGGCGATAGAGTGGGCGAGGGGTTGTTAAATGCAACCCGCTTTACACGGGTAGGCTTATTATCGCCACTGGCCATATCCTGAATGGCAAAACGGAACACATCAACAGCATTTTGCAAACTATTTGCCAACGATGATATTGTACCACCAGCAATTTGTGCAGTTGGATTAAGTATATTGGTTGTGTTATCGTTGAGGTTTGCAGCATCGTAGGTTATGCTGATATTATCAGCCCAAAGGAGCATGTCGGCTGATGATGTGTAACGGTAAAGCATACCGAAGTTTACAAATGCGGTATGGTTGATATCCACTATGCTGCCGTAGTTGACTAAATCAGTAAAAACGCCGTTAACCGATGCTTTAATCGTAAATGTTCCATTTGCGAGGCGTTGAACCTCAATTGCGCCTGCCTTCCCTGTGCCAATTTGTGTTTGCCAGTTTAATGTTGATGTAAGGATTATTTGTGGAGTTCCGTTTGTTATTCTCCATATCTTTAGCAGATCGTCGCTTCCTGTAAGGTTAACGCCTACAGCGTAACCCGAGCCTGTCCCTGGTGTAGTCATTGTTGCGCCATCGCTCATAAGGTACACCCACCAACTATTCGATGTAGAAGGGTCGTTGCCATGCCTAATTAGCATCCGCCAGGTTAAATCGCCTGTGGTTACATTCCATGTGGGTAGGGGATAGTAAATGGTGTCGGTGGCACTGGCTGTGTTGTTAAAGGTATGCTTCAGTGAGCGTGCTCCCGCCAGTGGCGATGATGTTGATGCACTCCATCTGCCTGAGGGTTTTTGAGTCCAGACCGCTAGGTCATCAATCTCAAAATCAAAATTTATCTGCCCTAAAACATTTAACGATAATACTGTTAAAATCAAGGTGAACAATCGTTTCATTTTTTTAATTGCTATTTTTACGAACAATAATTTACAAAAAAAATAAATACAATCACTTAATGTTCAACAATTAACAACTTAAAACAGATGAAAGTAGCATTGGTGGGCGCCACCGGATTAGTAGGTAAAGTAATGCTTCGCGTTCTTGAAGAACGGAATTTTCCTGTAACAGAATTAATTCCAGCCGCATCGGAAAAGTCGGTTGGTAAAACTGTTAAATTTATGGGAAAGGATGTTGCAATTGTATCGGTTGCTGAGGCAGTCAAACGAAAACCTGCTGTTGCTATTTTCTCTGCTGGTTCAACAGCTTCAAAGGAATGGGCTCCAAAGTTTGCCGAGGTTGGCACGACGGTTGTCGATAACTCATCGTGCTGGAGAATGTACTCAGAGATTCCGCTTATTGTTCCCGAAGTAAATGCTAAAGTTCTTACTCCTAGTAACAAGATTATTGCAAATCCAAATTGTTCAACTATTCAGCTTGTTGTTGCCTTAAACCCACTTCATCTGAAGTATAAAATAAAAAGGATTGTTGTATCCACATACCAATCGGTAACTGGCACTGGCGTTAAGGCGGTAAATCAACTTTATGCCGAAAGGCAAGGCGTTCAGGCCGATATGGCTTATCCACATCCAATCGATTTAAACTGTTTTCCACACGGTGGAACATTCCTTGAGAATGGCTATACCACTGAGGAGCAGAAGTTGGTTGACGAAACTCGAAAAATAATTGGTGACCAAAATATTATGGTTAGCGCCACGGTAGTTCGTATTCCAGTGGTTGGTGGTCACTCAGAGTCAGTAAACGTTGAGTTTGAGAATGAATACGATTTAGCCGAGGCTGTTGAGTTGCTCCGCAACTCTGCTGGAATTACTATTCAGGATAATCCTGCCGAGAACCATTACCCTATGCCTCGCTACTCCGAGGGTAAGGACGATGTGTTTGTAGGGCGCATCCGCAGGGATATTTCACAACCCAAGAGTTTAAACTTCTGGGTTGTATCCGATAACTTGCGTAAGGGAGCCGCAACCAACGCAATTCAAATTGCAGAGTTTTTAAACTCTAAAGGTTGGCTTCAGTAACGTCCGGGTAAAGAAAATTATCGTAGGGATATCTGCCAACGTGGATATCCCTTACCGTTTTGTAAAGAAGTTCTCTAAACTCTGGAAGGTTTGTTTTCTGCTTTGCCGAAATAAATATTGTGTGAACATCCTTTTTCGCCATCCAGCTATTTTTAAGTTCATTTAAACTGATGTTTCTATCGGTTCGGGGCGTATTGTCGTCAGCATCCTTTTCTTCCCATTTGTAGGCGTCAATTTTATTGAAAACAATAATTGTTGGTTTTTCCCCTGTTTTCAGCTCGTGAAGGGTTTGATTTACCACGTTAATTTGGTCTTCAAAACTGGGGTGCGATATATCAACTACATGAAGTAGCAAATCAGCCTCACGTACCTCGTCGAGGGTGGATTTAAACGATTCCACAAGTTGATGTGGTAATTTGCGGATAAAGCCAACGGTGTCGGAGAGCAAGAATGGCAGGTTACCAATAACCACCTTTCGCACTGTGGTGTCGAGTGTTGCAAAGAGTTTATTCTCAGCAAAAACATCGGACTTGCTAATTAAATTCATCAACGTTGATTTGCCAACGTTGGTGTAACCAACCAGAGCAACCCTAACCATACTACCACGATTCTTTCGTTGGGTAAGCATTTGTCGGTCAATCTTGCTTAACTCGTCCTTTAGGCGCGATATTTTTTCGCGGATAATACGGCGGTCGGTTTCAATTTCAGTTTCTCCAGGAC